>NZ_AKJB01000100.1:0-83969 GCF_000282555.1 Pseudomonas sp. GM102
ACGAAGTGGTCGGCGGCAGCCCCAGCCAGTTGCGCGGTTATACCGAAGTGGCGGGGCAGTCGGCGCGGGTGATCGTCGCCAACCCCTACGGCATCAGTTGCAACGGTTGCGGCTTCATCAACACCCCGCGCGTGACATTGACCACCGGCAAACCGGTGCTGGACAACGGTCGGCTGGATCGCTTCCAGGTCGATCAGGGCAGCGTCTCCATTGACGGCGCCGGGCTCAACGCCAGCAACGTCGACCGCTTCGAAATCATCACCCGCAGCGCCAAGATCAACGCCGAGATTCAGGCCAGGAACCTGACCATCGTCGCCGGTCGTAATGACGTCAACGCCGACAGCCTCAACGCCACCGCCCGCGCCGATGACGGCAGCGCCAAACCGCAATTGGCCATCGACTCTTCGGCGTTGGGCGGCATGTACGCCGGAGCGATCAAACTGGTGGGCACCGAGGCCGGAGTCGGTGTGAAACTCGACGGCAACCTGGCCGCCAGTGGCGGGGATATCCAGCTCGATGCCAATGGACATCTCAGCCTTGCGCAAACGTCGGCCGCGGGCGCCGTCAACGTCAAAGCAGCGAGCCTCGAAGCCCGGGGACCGGTTTACGCCGGCACTGCGCTGAACGTGCAAACCCAAGGCAATCTGACCAACCAGCAAACCCTCGCCGCACGGGACAGCATCACGTTGAGTGCCGGCGGTGTGCTGAGCAACAACGGCATCATCGAGGCCGGGGTCAACGCCGACACCAGCCGCAACGCCAACGGTGATGTGAGCCTGAACGCGCAGAACCTCAACAACACCGGCAAGAGCGTGGTGGCCAGCCGTAATCTGACGGTCAATACCAGCCAGACCCTGAGCAACCAGAATGGCACGCTGAGCGTCGGGCAAACCGCCAACATCACCGCCGGGATCCTGGACAACCAGAGCAACGGGCGAGTGTCGAGCAGCGGCAACCTCAATCTCACGGCCAATCAGGTTCTCAACACTAAGGGGGTGATCACCAGTACCGGCAATCTCAACGCCACCCTCGGTCATCTGAACAACCGCAATGGCGAAGTCTCAAGTCTGGCCACCGCGACTCTGCGCATGGCCACTCTGGATAACGTGGCAGGACTGGTGAACGCCGGTCAGGGCTTGAGCATCACCGCCACCGGGGCGGTGAACAACCAGGGCGGCAAGCTGACCAGCCTCGACAGCCTGAACCTCAACGCCGGCACGGTCGATAACAGCGTCAAGGGCCGAATCGCCAGCAACAATGCCCTGACGGTCAATGTCAGCAGCCTCGACCAGCACGATGGCGGGCAACTCACCAGTGGCACGTCGCTGAGCCTGGATCTGAATCACGGCGAGCTGAACAACCAGAACGGTTTGATCAACGCCCCGGTGCTGGTGCTGAAAAACCTCCAGAAGGTCGATAACCGTAACGGCGAGATTTCCAGTGCCCAAGCCTTCACACTGGCGGCCGACAGCCTGGATAACAACAACGGCAAACTGCTCGGCAATCAGGCAGTGACCCTGCGTGTGCAGCAGGCGTTGACCAATATCAAAGGCTTGATCGCTGCGGCATACGTGGACGTACAGGCCGGTAGCCTGAACAACAACGGCGGCACCCTCACCAGTCGGGGCGACGTCGACCTTCAGGTTAACGGGGCGCTCGACAACCAGGACCAGGGGCTGATCAACGCCACCGCCACCCTGACCATCAACACCGCCAGTTTGAACAACCAAAACGTCGGTTCATTGCTGGGCAGCGCGATTACGATTGATTTCAGCGGTGCCATGGGCGACCTGAACAACGCCAACGGCCTGATCACCACCACAGGGCAACTGAGCATCCGCAACCTGCGGGACTTGAACAACCAGGGTGGTGAACTCTCCAGCAGCGAAAGCTACACGCTGACCGCGCGCAACCTGGACAACAGCGACGGCAAACTCATCAGCCGTCAGCAAATCGACCTCACCGCCGAGACCACCACCAACCTCAATGGCCTGATCTCCGGCTGGCAGGGGCTGAGTCTTCTGGGCGGCAGTCTCGACAACCGCAACCTCGGCACCTTGTCGAGCCGTAGCGGTGATGTGTTGGTGGACCTCACCGGGGCCGTGCGTAACAGCAGCGCCGGGGCGCTGGTCAGTAACGGCACGCTGAAGATCACGGCGGCCAGCCTCGACAACAGTAACCAAGGCATTCTTTCCAGTGGCGGTACGCAAACCTTCGTCATTACCGGGACACTAGATAACAGCCAGGGTGGCCTGATCGACAGTGGTGCCGGTCTGGACATCCAGGCCAAGACCCTTGATAACACCAACGCAACCATCCGCGCGCAAAAGGATATCGGCTTCACCGGCACCTACCTGGACAACAGCGCCGGCACATTGGCCGGCAATGGTGCCGTCACCCTTGACCTGCTCGGCACCCTGACCAATACCAACGGCAAACTGGCAAGCAACGGCCCGCTGGTTATTCAACGCGCGGTGCAGATCGACAACCAGCGTGGCCAACTGGTTAGCCAGGGTTTGTTGAGCCTGTTGACCGGTGGCCTCGATAACCGCGATGGCGGCACCCTCGCCGCGAACGATCAACTGACGCTCACGGCCAGTGGCGCCGTGCAAAACAGCGCGGACGGTTTGATCTTCAGCCGCGACGCCGGCCTGACGCTCAACGCCGCCAGCCTCGACAACGCCAAGGGCACTCTGCAAAGCCAGGGCGACCTGACCGTCGAAACTAGTGCTGCCATAGATAATCAGAGCGGACGCATTGTCGCCAAGGATGGCAACCTGGACATCACTGCCGCTAGCCTCGACAGCCGCGGCGGTGTGCTCTCCAGTCTGCAAGGTGCCTTCAGCAGCTACATCACTGGCGTACTGCTCAACGGCTATGACCTGAACAACAACCGCCAGGGCGGGATCATTCAGGCTCAGAGCCTGAACCTCACGGCACTGGCCGGCATCGATAACTACGGCGGACGCATCACCGCACAAACCGGTGACGCCATCGTCGACACCGGCACGAACGGCAACTTCGACAACCGCAATGGCGGTCTCTATGCCAAGGGCCGAGTCAGCGTCACCGGTAAAGACTTCGACAACAGCGGCGACAACGACGGGCAGATTGCCGGGCTACAGGTCGACCTGAGCCTGCGCGGCGCGTTGAACAACCGTTTGGGCATTATCGAAAGCGAAAACACCCTGACCATCACGGCGGCGAGCCTCGACAATCAGACCGGCCAACTGCGCGCATTGGGCGGTAATGGCAAAACCGCCTTCACCATCGGTGGCCTGTTCGACAACCGCAACGGCACCGTGGAGTCCGCGAACAGTAACCTGAGCCTCGGCGCCGGTAGTTTGCTGAACGTCGGCGGTAACGTGCTGCACGTCGGCACCGGCATCTTCGACATTGCCACCGGGCAACTGGGCAGTGCCGGCGGCAGCTTCGTCACTCGCGGTGGCCTGATCCTGACCGCTGACGGCTGGACCAACAGCAGCGTGATTCAGGCTGATCGGCTGACCGTCAACATCAACAATCTCAACCAGACGGCCAATGGTCAGCTCTTGGCTGTCAGCCAACTGAGCGGTAGCGGCAGCAACTGGAACAACGATGGTCTGATCGCCAGTGATGGCAACTTGAAGATCGACCTTGGCGGCACTTATTCGGGAAGCGGTCGGGTCAGCAGCCTGGGAACGCTCGGCCTGAGTGCAGCACAACTGAACCTCACCACGGCAGGCAGCATTGCCGGTGGGGGTGACACCACCGTGTCGGTGGGTGGTCAACTGAACAACGCCGGGCGCATGACTTCGGCTGCCAATCTGACCGTGAACGCCGGTGGCCTCTATAACTCGGGGACGCTGGGCAGTGGCCAAGGTCTGACTGTGACCACCGGCTCACTGGTTAACGATCACGGGCTGATCTTCAGCGGTGGCGCCATGAGCCTGCGGGTCAACGCGCTGAACAACAGCTACGCCAACATTTACAGCCTGGGCAATCTCACGATTGATCGTAATGGGCAAGGCGCCCAGGCCGCCAGCATAGTCAACAGCTCTGCGTCGATTCAAAGCGACGGAACCATGAGCCTGGCGGCGAGCACAATTCAGAACGTCCGCGCAGTACTGACCACCAAAAACCAAGGCATCTACACCGCCTCCATTACCAACACTGACTGCGCGATTTTGATCAACGCCGACTGCAGCGGCAAGCAGCACTATGCCTGGAAAATCGTGCAGCGCGATAAGTTTGAGGTCACCGAGGCCAGTGCCGCGTCCAGCATCACGGCGGGTGGGGACCTGAGCCTGACCGGTGGCGACCTGCTGAACCAGAGTAGCACCATCGCCACCGGCGGCAATCTGAGCGCTTCGCTGGTCAACCTGACCAACAGCGGCATCGAGACCGGCGAAACCGAAACCACCCGAGTATATCAATCCGAGCGAACCCGGAGTCCAGGTGGGTGGTTTAACGCGGCGAGTG
Source organism: Pseudomonas sp. GM102 (assembly GCF_000282555.1). Classification (NCBI taxonomy): domain Bacteria; kingdom Pseudomonadati; phylum Pseudomonadota; class Gammaproteobacteria; order Pseudomonadales; family Pseudomonadaceae; genus Pseudomonas; species Pseudomonas sp. GM102. Next base: position 4,462 of record NZ_AKJB01000100.1, read on the forward strand.
CCTTTACTAACAAGTACTGGTACGAAAGCGGGGGCTATGACGCCAATGACCTGGGCGGTCTTGAGGCCGCAATGGCCAACTTTATTGGCACGACCGAAGGGGAGACTACGCAACTTCGCACGACCGAAAAACTTGCCTCCAGCGACCAAAGTTACGCCGCCGTGATCCAGGCTGCTGGCGCGGTCAACATCAACACCCAAAACAACATCGACAACAGCGTCGTCCGCCCCGGCTACACCTACGTGGGCAGCGGCCCGCGGACCGGCACGGGTGCATCGGGCAGCCAGTACTCCACCCGCATCACCCTGAACCAGCAACTACCGCCCAACCTGACGCAACAGCAAGTCAACCCGTTGAGTCTGCCCGGTTTCAGCCTGCCCACCGGCCAGAACGGCCTGTTCCGTTTGAGCCAGGAAGGCAGCACCAACCCGATCGGCACCGGCCCGCAGAGCTGGAACCTCACCGGCGCCACCGTCACCTCGTCCGCCAGTGCCCCTATCACCCTCAACCGCGTACAGGGCCTGCCGAGCAATGCCGGCAAATCCCAGCCGCACAAATACCTGATCGAAACCAACCCGGTGCTCACCAACCTCAAGCAATTCATGAGCTCGGATTACCTGCTGTCCAACCTCGGTTACGACCCGGACACCAGCGCCAAACGCCTGGGCGACGGGCTCTACGAACAGCGCCTGATTCAACAGGCGGTGGTCGCTCGTACCGGCCAGCGTTTCATCGATGGCCAGACCTCCGACGAGGGCCTGTTCAAATACCTGATGAACAATGCCATCGCCAGCAAAACGGAGCTCAATCTGTCACTGGGCGTCAGCCTGACCTCCGAGCAAGTCGCGGCCCTGACCCACGACATTGTCTGGATGGAAAACGCCGAAGTGAACGGCGAAAAAGTCCTGGTGCCGGTGCTGTACCTGGCCAACGCCAACAACCGCCTGGCGGCCAACGGTGCGTTGATCCAGGGCAACGACGTAACCCTGATCGCCGGCAAAGACCTGAACAACGCCGGCACCTTGAAAGCCACCAACAACCTGTTGGCCACTGCCGCCAACGATCTGGTCAGCAGCGGTCTGGTGGAGGCTGGCAATCGCCTCGACCTGCTGGCGACCAACAATCTGACCAACAAGGCCGGCGGCGTCATCGCCGGTCGTGATGTCTCGCTGACCGCCACCCGCGGCGACGTGATCAACGAACGCACCGTCACCACTCACGAAAGCGGCAGCGGCTATCGCACCGAGCGCACCGACTTCGTCGACAACGCCGCCCGCATCGAAGCCGGAAACTCGCTCACGCTCAACGCCGGACGCGATATCAACAACGTTGGTGGCGTGCTGAAAAGCGGGGCTGACACCACGATCACTGCCGGTCGCGACGTCAACCTCACTTCAGCCGAGCAGATCGTCATCGGCGAGCGCGGTCGGCATCGTGATCAGACCATCACCCAATATGGCTCAGATATTGATGTAGGGCAGGACCTGAAGGTCAATGCCGGACGGGATATCACCGCTATCGCCAGCCAGATCGACGCCAAGCGGGATGTGAGCATGAGCGCTGTCGGCGATTTGACCCTGGCCTCGGCGGCGGATGAGCAGCACTCGTATAGCAAGAGTAAGAAAGTTACCAGTCAGGAGGATCATGTCAGTCAGGTGTCTACGACGGTCACTGCGGGGGGCAGTGTCGCCCTTAATGCAGGCAAGGATCTTGGCCTGATTGCCAGTCGGGTGAGTGCGGGGGATGAGGCCTATTTGTTTGCGGCCAATAACCTGACGCTGCAGAGCGCAGAAGACAGTGATTACAGCTTCTACAGCAAAACCAAGAAAAGCTCCTCGGGCAAGAAGAGTCGACTCGACGAGGTAGCCAGTACCACCAATATCGCCAGCGCAGTGACCTCCGGCGCTAACACCACCCTGCTGGCCGGTAACGACGTGCTGGTCAAAGGCAGCGAGATCGCAGCCGATAAAGGCGGAGTGCAACTGGTGGCTGGCAACGACATCCAGATCGTTGCGGTCACTGATTCGAACAGCGCCCGCCATGAAAGCAGCTCCAGTAAAAGCAGCTGGGGTGGCTTGAAGTCGAGCAAGGTCAAGGATCAGGTTTCTGAGACGCAAACCACTGCTGTCGGTAGTGTGATCTCGGGTAATACCGTGGATGTCGCGGCTCGTCGTGACGTAACGGTGACCGGGTCGTCATTGGTCAGCACTCAAGACCTTAAGGTTACAGCGGGGCGTGATCTGACCATTGATGCAGCGGAAAATACGTTTACCCGTAGCGAACTGCACAAGGAAAAGAACCGGGACCTGACGGGCGTACTCACTGCCAATAACCTTGGCGTGGACGACATCACCGGTAATCAGCACCTGTCGATTAGCAGGCAGAACCATACCGGCAAGTCATCCCAAACTACGTTGGCCGGTAGCACCATTGGGTCCAGCGCTGGGAACGTCAGTCTGTCTGCGGGACGCAATCTTGGGGTCATTGCCAGTGATCTGGTCAGTACTCAAAACATGACCCTTAATGGCTCGAACGTGACCATTGCCGCAGGCATGGAAAGCGCGAATCAGAGCAGCACCGACAAATCCAGCAGTCTCGCTGTTGGGCGAGTAATCGGGGGGGCTGTCGTCGATACTGCCAATAGCATCCGCGCGGCAGTTAAAGCGGCCAACGATGCCGACGATCCTCGACTCAAAGCGGTGAAGCTGGCTCAGGCGGCGCTGGCGGCCTACAACCTCAATGGAATGGCATCCCAGACTGCCGGAGAGAGTTCGGGTTTCAAAGACAAACAAGGTGGAGCTGCCAGCAACGGTTCGTTGATAAAAATTGGTACAGAACTCGCCAATACTCATAGCAAAAGTACCAGCGAGTACACCAGCCAGACCGCCAAGCAAAGCACGCTCAACGCCGGTAAAGACCTCTCCATCACCGCTGCAGGTAATGGAGCAGGATCCCTTGGTGATATTCATATCGTGGGTAGTAGCCTGAAGGCAGCGAATACCCTGTTGCTAGCAAAGAACGACATCACCCTTGAGAGTGCGCGTAACACCGCAGACTGGACCAACAACAGTACCAACAACAAAACCAGCATTGGCGCCAGTTTCAATATCGGCCAACAAAATGGCTTCACCCTGGACCTAGGAGCGCAGATTGCCAAAAGCATGGGGACTGGGAGTTCAGTCACCCAAGTCAACAGTACGCTGGACACTGGATCGCTGTTGTTGCGTAGCGGCAACGACACCACCCTGGCTGGTGCTCAGGTGCGTGCTGACAGTATCCAGGCGTTGATCGATGGCAACTTAAATATCATTTCTCGTCAGGACAGCGAGACACAGAAAAACAAGCAAGGCAGCGGCGGTTTCGGCGCCAGCATTTGTATTCCTCCCTTCTGCTATGGCTCGACGGTGGCAGCGTCTGCAAACCTTGCCGCGGGCAATATGAGCAGTGAATACAAGCAGGTGACCGACCAGAGTGGTCTATTTGCCGGCACGGGTGGTTACAGCCTTGATGTTGGCAAAAACACCACACTACAAGGCGCGGTTATTGCGAGCCAAGCCTCTGCCGACAAGAACCTGCTTATCACCGACCGGTTGATCGTCAGTGACATCAAGAATGTCAGCGAGATCAACAGCCAATCTGCTGGAGTGAGCGTCTCCGGCAGCTACGGTGGCGGAGCAGCAAGTGCATCAGTGGGCGGTTTGTCTGGTATTGCGCTGGAAGAGTCTGATCACAGCAAAACCCGCAGTGCGGTCAGCGAAGGCACGATCATTGTGCGCAACGCCGAGGGTGCAAATGATCTGATCGGCCTGAATCGCGACACCGCAAATGCCAACGAGACGCTTGATAAGCCTGACCAAAAAGCCATGGAAGAACGCATGGAGCTTGTAAGAAGCTCCATGGAACTGGTTAAAGGTGTCGGTGACGCCATTACTGCGGCAAAAATCAAAGAAGCTAACGATCCCGATAGCGAAACATCAAAAGCTGCACGTCAGAAGTTGCTCGACAACGGGGTAGTCAATCCGAGTAACGAGCAGGTCGCCAAACAGGTTCAGAGTGATTACGGGGTCGGCAGCAGTTTCCAGAAAGCCAACCAAGCGGTGACGGCCATCGTTCAAGGGCTGATCGGCGGAAATATCGGCGGTGCTCTGGCGGGCGCTGCTGCGCCTTATCTGGCGCAAACGGTCAAGGACATGACGGATGGGGACGGAACAGCCAATTTAATGGCCCATGCGGTTTTGGGCGCAGTGATCGCGAGAGCAGGTGGTAATTCGGCGTTAGCGGGGGCTGCTGGCGCTGTCGTCGCCGAGGAAACTGCACGACTGATCAGGGAAGAGCTTTATGGTGGACTCAGCAACGAACAGCTGACGCAAGAGCAAAAGCAAACAATCTCTGCATTGGCCACATTGGCAGCCGGGATTGCGGGTTCAGTCACAGGCAAGGATGCGTTATCTGCTGTGGCATCGGCTCAGGTCGGGAAGAATGCGGTAGAAAACAATTTTCTTAGCCCGGCCGACCAGACGTTGCTGGATCAACTTCGGCAACAGCGGTTGGGCGGGGATACTCGCGTTTCGGTTGCTCAGAAACTGGTCGCGTTGGATAAGCTGGATCAAATCTCAAATGCACTGATGGAACGCTATCGTCTGCATCCTGAGGCGATGTCCGATGCTGACAAGGCTCAGCTCAACAACTATCTGCAGGAATATACCTACGCACTGATCAATGCTTATGGGCCAGAGGTAGCACAAGCAAAAATTGATGCGCTAACAAGGAGCGGGCCGTTAAAGCAAAGCGATACTGTCGCCTATGCGAGCTACAGTGCAGAAAAGCAGGCTTCGCTGGATAGACTGTACCCAGGTGGACTCGTTGAGCAGATGAGTCGCCCGCGGAGTCAAAACGAGCAGCTTTATCTCGACTCCCTTGGCACGCTACGCATCAATCAGAACTACCAGGCGCTTGCTGATGTAGGCACTCCCGCGCTGTATGTGATGAGCGGTAGCTTGGGGCTGGGTATACGTCTGGTCGCTGCTGAAAGTGGGGCACTTCAGATCGTGTACGGTGGAGTGCAAGCCTACAATGGCGACACGTGGGCTGCGGCCGGCAACATAGTGATGGGCGCTCTGAACATTGCTGGTTCAGGGGTGAATGGGGTTTTGAAGGGGGGCGGCGGGGTTGTTGTTCCAGAAAGTAATTGGGGGAAATACTCTACCCTTATCGATGAGAAAGTAACTGTTGTTCCTAAAAGTGAGAGCGTTCCTGGGTGGATTAAAGAAAGCTTTCTTGATTCCAATTACCGGACGGTTGTGACAAGCGAAGATATTACTGTATACCGTGTTTACGGTGGGAATGCCCAGGCAGATGGCGCTTTTGTTTCGACAAGTCCTGCAGGAAATCGGATTCAGGCAAAAATAGATGCGGCTTTATTACCGGAGTGGAAAAATACACGAATATTTGAAGCAGAAATTGTAATTCCCAAAGGTACTCAGTTGAATATAGGAAAGGTCGCACCTCAGACTATAAGTTCAACAGGTACGATTTTGGAAGGTGGGGCTGATCAATTACTCATGCCTCAAGGCTGGCCTAAAGAGTGGATTAAAAGCACGCGTGACGTGAAGCCATAATACAAGTGACGGAGGTCTTTATTTATGAGTGATCAGATGACTGATTTAAAAAGTCAGATAGAAATATCAATTGATGCAATGGAGTTGCAGTTGAAGTCGTCAGGAGAGGTTGTTGTGACTAAATATCTTGAAAAATACCAAAAAGCCCTCAAAGCATTCGATTCGGGATCACCAGAATATTTGGAAAAGTGTCTGAGGGCGCTTTTGAATTGTGCTCGAGGCTATATGGAGTTTTCTAGTAGTTATGATCAGGTCTTTCTTCGCGAAATGTGGGAGACTGAAAATATTATCAAGAAAAGTTTGCCTGATGAGAGTGGTTAAGCGTAATGGAATATAATAGTTGTTTTTCTTGGAGTGGTATTGTGGGTAAATAAAGCTGCTTGTTTTCAGAGAAAGTTTTTTGTCAGCCTGAGAGTTGGTTTAATAAGGATATCCGTCGATGAAGAAAATAATACTACTGACCCTGATTCTCACATTACCGGGCTGCCATTCCAACGTCAGGGACTCTTCCCCTAGCCTACTGAAAGACGGTGTCCAGATGCACCAGAACAAGGTGACAGTCGATGCGCAGCACGCCAAGGTCATCATGAAAGCCTCAGGTAACACTTCTCCGGTGGAGTTCGCGATCAGGCGCGCAGCGGATCCTGACCAGCGTATGGAGGTGCTTGGAACCGTGGTGGATTCAGGCCAAGGGAAGGTGTTCGGCTGGATCGCCAAACTTAACGAAGTGGCCAACAGCGCCACGCTTAAACGCTTCCCACAGCTGGAAGTACAGGCCGATGCCGATCAGCCGTTCCAGGTGTCGGGTTATTCAAAGGGTGGGGGAGTCGGGAATGCTTACAGCTGCGGTCCGCTCAAAACCACTTTCACACCGGAAAGAAGCAAGGTCTATTTGGTGGAGTTCCAGTTTGTTGGTAGCCGCTGTGAGCAGCATATCTACGATATAACGCAGCCTCAGCAGCGCATTCCCGTGACGAGCATGCCTTCTGCGTAAGGCTCATTTATTTGTATTCCCTATGTAAATCGGGCGGCCCATAGGTCGCCCGTTTTTCATTCACTCCGCAGCCTGCGACCGCAACCGTCGACCAATCACATCCATCAAATCACAGCCATCACGCAGTGGTATGGCCAGCAGTTTTGAAAAGTCGGAAAGCACCACCGTGTCGCAGCCGATTTCTGCGCGAAAGGCGATGTTTTCCAGTACCTGAGTGACCGTGCGAATGCGGTAGTCAGCCATGGCTTGCAGGACGTCTAGCGGGGCTTGGGTGTCGATGAGCAGGGAGGCCGGGATCAGGTCGATTCCGGTGAGGGGCATGTATCTATCCATGGGTGGAGCCTCTTGTCATTAATGAGGACTCTCTGTGGTCGGGTCGCCAAACCCGGTCGCCATTTGGGCGACGGGCGGACTATAAGCTTCATCGTTCCAGCGGTGCAAGGTGCCTGTTTCCGAGGTTGTTGTAGGGCATTTGCCCCAGTTGCGGTCAGTCAATCGGACGCAACCTACAGAACACCGCGCAACTTTGTGTGCGAGCCTGCTCGCGATAGCGGTGCATCAGTCGACATCCATGTTGAATGTTAGTCAGTCATCGCGGGCAAGCCCGCTCCCACAGGGGATTGGTGGTGTTCACGGATGCTGTGACCAACCCGGATCAAGCAATCTACCCCCCATGACAGCAACTGGCCGGTGCCTTGTCCTCATACCGATCGTGATGCCGCACCCAGTCCATAATCTCCTCTTCATTACGCCCCTTGGGCGTGAGGTCCAGATAGTTATAGGCACCCACCAGCAAATCCAAACCTCGGGCATACGTTGAATAGGTGTGAAAAATCTCCCCCGCTTCATTGCGATAAAACACGCTGAGCCCTGGGAGTTCTTCTTCGGCGCCGTCGGTTTTTTCGTAGTTGTAGGTAGCTTTTCCAGCGGCGACGTCTTCGGCCCGGGCGCTGACGCCGAAGTCGTAGTTGAAGTCGCAACCTTCGGACGACACCCAGTCGAATGTCCAGCCCATGCGCCGTTTGAAAGGCTGGAATTCGGCGAACGGTGCGTGGGAAACCGCGACCACGGCCACGTCGTGATGGGCCAAGTGTTGGTTGGCGCCGTCGATGTGGTCGGAGAGGAACGAGCAACCCGGGCAGCCTTCGTCCCAGCCAGCGGCGAACATGAAGTGATAGATGATTAATTGGCTGCGGCCGCCGAACAGGTCGGCCAGGCTCAGTTCGCCGTTGGGGCCCTGGAAGCGGTAGGGTTTGTCGATTTTCACCCAGGGCAGGGCGCGGCGTTCGGCGCTGAGTTTGTCTCGTTCCTTGGTGAAGGCTTTTTCGTGGGCCAGGTGTTGTTTGCGGGCGGCAAGCCATTCTTCCCGGGACACGACCGGATGATTCTGAATGTTCATGGTGATTTCTCCTGCATGCTTTGGCGAAAGTCGATCCGCGCAGAGGGGTAAACCGTCTTACACAGCCTAGTCGTTTGGCCTGTGCCCTATTCGACATACCGCCGGTCGGTAGGGCGAAATACCTCGGCTGAACGGCCGCCCTCCCTGTCGGTCACAACCTATGAAGGCCATTTCTCTCGCGGGCACTGGAGGTTGATCAGGATGACGACTTATAACTGGGATTTGATTGAACGCTTGCTGCATGAAGTGCAGAACGGCGCTGGCCATAGCTTCACTCCACGGCCTTATGCCGAACAGTATGCGGCGGCGAAAGCTGCTGCGGGTGAGCCGTTTGAGAACCTGGATCACCTGAAAACGGTGGCTGGTGAGTACGAAAAATTACTGCTGCTGCGGGGCTATATCGAGCCTCGGCCAGAAGATCAGGGCGGCAATGGCGAGAACTACATTTTGACGCCTCGGGGCTCGAGTTTGTTGAGCCTGATCGACAGCAGCATTCCGGGTAATGAGCATCCGCGCGAGGTGCTGGATGAACAGGAAGATGCGCTGGAGGAGCTGACGTTTGATGACGTGGCGTCGAAGGCGCAGATTGCTTGATAGCGTAAACAGCTTCGCGGGCAAGCCTCGCTCCTACGGGTTTTGTGTTGTTCACAAAATGTGTGAACGACGCTTATCCGTAGGAGCGAGGCTTGCCCGCGAAGCTTTTATCTTTAGAACCTATACCTTCCGCGCCGCTTTCAGGCATTTCAAATCAGTGAAATCCTTGCGCACGCCTTCAATCTTCTGCAGCAACCGTTCACGCTGAACCGGTGTGCTCTCGGCCATCACGTCCACCAGCAACGCTCGAGCCTGGGCTTCGGTGTTGGCGTAGGCCTCGCGGTAAGCTGGCGTCCACAAACTCTCGCGATTCACCAGAAGTGTCTCGATTCGTTGTGGGAATTCTGGACTCTGCCGCTGCGCGACTGCTGCGCTGAATTGCCGTTGCCAATGGGCGCGGTTGGCGATCCATTGCTTGTTCTGATCACCCAAGGCATTCGACCAAGCCATTACCCGTTGCAGTTGGGTTGGGTTGAGCGGGCCGAGCCAGTCATTCAGGCGTTTCTCCATGCGCTTGCTCCGCTCGTTGATCTGTTGCTCCAGAGACGGCTTGAGGTAGGCCTCCTGGCGTTTACGCTGGTCCTTGGTGAAGGCGTCGTTCATTTCAGCGACTTGCTTGTCATCAAGGCCCTGCAACAGCTCGATGGCCGACGGGGTGATTTCCCGGGCGGTTTCGGCGATGGCCTGTTTGGCTTCCTGGCTGCGGGTTTGCAGTGCGGCGTCGGTGATCTGGTTCGCTTCGACCATGGCCTGTAAACGATCCAGCCAGTCGAGGTAGCCGGGCAATTGCGTGGTGCAGTGCCAGCTCAAGTGCTCTTTGAGGCGCTCGTTGAACCAGTCTTTTTGTTCGTGGTTCATTTCCAGGTAGTCGCTGAGCGTCCAGGGAATGATCACGTCGAGATTGCGGTAAGCCAGGCCCACGCGGCTGCACGCGGCGACAGTTAGACTGAGGGTGATGATGACGCCGAGCTGTTTCCACCAGTGCGACATGGCGAGTCCTTGCGAAGACCTGGTTTCTTTATGGGTTCTTTTATGTGATCGCAGGATCAGCCTGGCAGTTCAGCCGATTAATAGAAGCTGTGCGCAGCTTTGAGGGTAACCAGACCGTCGCACTCGCTATTGTGGCCGGAGTAAGCGGAACAATCGCTGCCGCTCAGGTTTGAATCACTGTAGATCAAGTCCAGATCGATGCCCATGAACGGCCGGGACAATTTCACTGACCAGTCGGTAAAGCTGCCTACATACCCATCGTCGACGGACACCGGCGTGTTGAGTTGGTGAGTGGTGTATTTCAGGCTGATCCCGATGCCGAACGGCTGGTTGCCACTGAGGTCGGCGAACAGGGTGCTGTTCTGTTTGTCGGGGTCGTTGCTGAAGGCCGCGCCGAAGCGACTGCCCAGCAGGGTCAGGCCGCCGAACAGCTCCTGGCTGTCGAGGGTGTCCGCTTTCGGGTAGCTGTAACGGATCATGCCCACTTCGTAGCCGAGGGATTGATCGAAGGGCTGTTTAAAACCCATGTAGGAATCGACTTCAAGGTTGCTGGATGGGCTCAGCCCCATGCTGGGGGACCATTGACCCACATAGAAGCCGCTGTCGTGGCTCAGGTCGAGGCCACCGTGGAACGAGCCGGTCGTCGAGGGCTTGACCAGCCCTTGGGCCATGCTGCGGCTGGGGGTGGTGGCGAGTTTGAGATCGAAGTCGCCCAGTTCGCGCTGGAAGACTTGCGCATTGGCGTCTGAACACCACAGCACGCTGCAGAGCAGGAAAAAAGAGGGCTTGAGCATGCGTCACTCCATGAACAGCGAGGAGCAGGTCCTTGAAACCTACTGAAACGCTTGATCTAGACGTGTGCAAGCATACCGGCGAATGCTCGGCATCGAGGGCCGTTCGTCGATTTTTGAAATATTGATTTGTTTGATGGGGTATTGCGGGAGGGTTCCAGTCCAAGCGCTTCGAAGCTCAAAGCGCTTACGGACCAGTTAACGCGGGGGAAATTACTTTTTGCCCAGCGTGATCTGCTTGGACGGGCCGAACGTCTGGCCGCTGACGCCTTTGGCAATTTGCTGGATCTCTCCGCCGGACTTGAGGAACGCAGCGATCTGGTTGTTGATCGATTCGCTGGTTTCAACGGCTGGAGCTGGCTTTGCTTTGCTGTTGGATGCTTTTACACGCATGGCGGCCATTAACCTGTAGAAATTAACTTGGCCAGGCATCGTACAGGAAATACTTGACAATTGCTTGGTAAATATCCTCCCGAAATACACCTCGGTGAAACGCAATTTATCGCAAGTTATTATTCGCAATGTTCCCCTAAGCTGCTGTTTTAACTAAGAACCCAAGTGAAGAACAAGCGCTTTTCGGATGAGCTGGTGAGGGGGATGACCAGCCGAACGGCCTGACGAGCGGCCAAACGCACACGTCAAAACCCAGGAAAATTAAGGCCTTCCGCGGATTTTCTTGCGCCACCGGGCCGGCCGCGAAACGCCGCCCGCAAAACCGGGTAGAATGCCGCCCACGCAATGAGGGTATTGGACATGGCTTTAGTCGGGCGCTACAACAGTTTGCAAGTGGTTAAACACACTAACTTCGGTTTATATCTGGACGGTGGCGCGGATGGCGAAATCCTCCTGCCTAATCGTTATATTCCCAAAGATATTCCCAGCGAAGATGAAGACTGGCTCAACGTTTTTGTTTATCTGGACAGCGATGACAAACTTATCGCCACCACCGAAAAGCCAAAAGTTCAGGTCGGTGAATTCGCCAGTTTGAAAGTCGTTGAAGTCAACAGCATCGGCGTGTTCCTGGATTGGGGTTTGCCGAAGGATCTGCTGCTGCCGTATTCCGAAGAAAAGCGCCAGATGACGGCCGGCGAGTATGTCGTGGTGCACGTCTACCTCGACAAACACACGCGACGCATCACCGCGACGGCACGTCTGGATCGCTACCTGGACAAGTCCCCGGCCAACTACACGCCTGGTCAGGAAGTTGATTTGCTGGTGGCCGAAGCGACCGATATGGGCTTCAAGGCAATCATCAACAACAAGCACTGGGGGCTGATCCACAAGAACGAAATCTTCAAGTTCATGCGCGCCGGTAAAGAAGAGAAGGGCTTTATCAAAGAAGTCCGCGCCGACGGCAAGATCAGCCTGAGCTTGCAACCGGTGGGCGAGGAAGCCGCCACCAGCCTGAACTCGAAGATTCTTGCCAAGTTGCGCGACAACAACGGCACTCTGCCCGTCAGCGACAAGAGCGACCCGACGCTGATCAGCAGTATGTTCGGCGTCAGCAAGGGCAACTTCAAAAAGGCCATCGGTGCGTTGTACAAGAACGGCCAGATCGTCATTCACGCTGATCGTATCGAGCTCAGCTGACCTTACGCCGGCCCCTGTAGGAGCTGCCGCAGGCTGCGATCTTTTGATCTTGATCTTTTTTACAGTCAAAAGATCGCGGCCTGCGGCAGCTACTACGGTACGCGTCGGGTGCAAACACCCGGGCTCACCACAAATCCAATGTGGGAGCGAGCCCGCTCGCGATTGACTGCGCAGTAGTCCCCCATCTCTTTGTATACATAACGTCCTGCACCGTTTGCAGGCGCTGACGCCCTGTTCATGGGCATTATCACCCCCTCTACGTCTTAAAGGCTTTGCTCTGAACAGAGTTTAAGGCCTGATTTGTCGCATTTTTCGAACGTATGGCACGCATTCTGCGTAGCAACTCGTATACAAACCATGCAGGCTCCCGTACGCAGTGTGGTCGCCACATCAATCTCGGGGGCCGCGCCTGTACTTTCGAGGAGCCCTGCGATGACCGAGCAATTGCCCAACGGCTACAGCCCACGCCTGTATAACCAGGACCTGGGGCCGCTGCCGCAGAAATGGAATTGGTACAACATCTTTGCCTTCTGGATGAGTGACGTGCACAGCGTCGGCGGCTATGTATTCGCCGCCAGCCTGTTTGCGCTTGGGCTGGCCAGTTGGCAGGTATTGATTGCGTTGCTGGGCGGGATTTGCATCGTGCAATTGATTGCCAACCTGGTGGCCAAGCCGAGTCAGCAAGCCGCGGTGCCGTACCCGGTGATTTGCCGACTGGCATTCGGTGTGTTCGGGGCGAATATTCCTGCGGTTATCCGCGGCCTGATCGCGGTGGCCTGGTACGGGATTCAGACGTACCTGGCGTCCAGTGCCCTGATCATTGTCGTGCTGCGCTTTTTTCCTTCAATGGCGGCCTACGCCGAACCGCACTTTGCCGGTTTGTCTTATCTCGGCTGGTTCGGTTTCCTCAGCCTGTGGTTCGTCCAGGCGCTGGTGTTCTGGACTGGCATGGAGTCGATCCGCCGCTTCATCGACTGGGCTGGGCCGGTGGTCTACGGCGTGATGTTCCTGCTCGCCGGCTGGATCGTCTGGCAGGCCGGCTGGAGCAACATTAGCTTCACCCTGGCGGAAAAATCCCTGTCTGGCTGGGAAGCTTTCGGTCAAGTGATCGTGGCAACGGCATTGGTGGTGTCGTACTTTTCCGGTCCGACCCTGAACTTCGGCGATTTCAGTCGCTACTGCCGCAGCATGAGCGACGTGCGGCGTGGCAATTTCTGGGGCCTGCCGGTGAATTTTCTGGCGTTCTCGCTGGTGACCGTGGTGATCGTTTCCGGCACCTTGCCGGTATTCGGTGAAATGCTTCACGACCCGATCGCCACCGTGGCGCGCATCGACAACAGTGTAGCGGTGCTGCTCGGCGCCTTTGCCTTCGTCACGGCGACCATTGGCATCAATATCGTCGCCAACTTCGTATCCCCGGCGTTTGACTTCGCCAATGTCGCCCCGAGCAGAATCAGCTGGCGCGCCGGCGGCATGATCGCCGCCGTGGCTTCGATTTTCATCACCCCGTGGAACCTGTTCAACAACCCCGAAGTGATTCACTACACCCTCGACGTGCTGGCGGCGTTCATCGGCCCGCTGTTCGGGATTCTGCTGGTGGATTACTACCTGATCAAAAAGCAGCAGATCGACGTCGATGCGTTGTTCAACGACGGCCCGAGCGGACGTTATTACTACAGCGGCGGGATCAACTGGACGGCGGTCAAGGCGTTGATTCCGGCCACCCTGATGGGCGTTGCGATCACCTTCATTCCGGTCCTGCAGCCGATGGCCAACTTCGCCTGGTTTACCGGCTGCTTCCTTGGCGGCGTCCTGTACTTCGCGCTGGCCAAGCGCGAGCAGGCACAGCAGTCGGCGGCGCTGGTCGTAGCGGGATGACGCAAGCGGCGATTTAAAGGTCTTTTGCAGACACCTTTTTCTGTCCATCTGGTTAATAATCGACGGCATAATTTTTCGCCCCGCCACTCTGTTCAGCAAGAAGGTCGGGGCTTTGCTTTTACTGTCGAGTCACTGCCATGGATTGTGTTATCGAGGTGTTCCGGTGAGCGCCACCCGGCGTAGCGCCGATGGGTTTGCCCTGCAGGTGATGGTCGGGTTGTGCCTGATCTGGGGCGTGCAGCAGGTGATGATCAAATGGGCCGCGCCCGACATCGCGCCGGTCATGCAAGCAGCGGGGCGGTCGGGGATTTCCGCGTTGCTCGTAGGATTGTTGATCTGCTGGAAGGGCGGTTGGGATCAGGTCGGTACTACCTGGCGCGGCGGCTTGCTGGCGGGTGCGTTGTTTGGTCTGGAGTTCTTCTTCATTTCCGAAGGCCTGCAATTGACCACGGCGGCGCACATGTCGGTGTTCCTCTACACCGCGCCGATCTTCACCGCGTTGGGCGTGCATTGGCTGCTGCCGAGTGAGCGTTTAAGACCGGTGCAGTGGCTGGGGATTTTTCTTGCCTTCGTCGGCATTGCCGTTGCGTTTGCCGGTGGTGTGTCGTGGGACAACCTCGACCACCGCATGCTGATGGGCGATGCGTTGGGCGTGCTGGCCGGCGCGTCCTGGGGCGCGACCACCGTGGTGGTGCGCGCCTCGCGTCTGTCGGAAGCGCCGGTGACCCTGACGCTGTTTTATCAACTGATCGTCGGCTTCGTCGGCTTGCTGTTGATCGCGATCCTCAGCGGGCAGGTCACCCATGTCAGCCTGACTACAGTTGCCGTGGCCAGCGTGCTGTTCCAAGGGGTGGTGGTGTCGTTCTTCAGTTACCTGACCTGGTTCTGGCTGCTGCGCCGTTATCTGGCAGCGAACCTGGCGGTGTTTTCGTTCATGACGCCGCTGTTCGGCGTCACGTTCGGCGTGGTGCTGCTGGGCGAAGAACTGAGCCTGAACTTCGTGATCGGCGCGGTGCTGGTGTTGCTCGGGATCACTTTTGTGAGCGCAGAGCAGTGGGTCCGCCGTCGTTTGCGCAAAGCGCTTGGGCAACCCTGACCGGGTGCAGCAACAGACCTCCTGCGATGAGCAAACCGCTGCCGGCGATCATCAGCGCGGGTTGCAATCCACCGCTGAAATGACTGCTCAGCGCGGCCAGCAACGGCCCGCTGAGCTGACCCACGGCGAAGCACGCGGTCAGCAGCCCGGCGTTGCGCTGGGTGGCATGGGGCGCCAGTTCCCGGGAGCGCTGCATCACCAGTTGCATGCAGGCCAGGAACGGTCCGCCACACAAGATCACCCCTAACGCCAGGCCGGCACCGCTGCCCAACAGGCAGGCGAAGACCCCGGCCGCCTGCAACCACAATGTTGCCATCAGCCAATGGCGAGTGGCATTCGGGTTGTGCCGACGCAGGCTCACCAACACCACCCCGATTGCCGCCGCCAGACCGAAGCACGGCCAGAACAGGTCGGCTTGCCATTGCCCATGGAACTGCGCGCTGGCCATTTGCGAGAGGAAAGTGGCCGGGATGATGTAGCCCAAACCGTACAGACCATAGATCACCGGTAAACGTCCGACACCTTGGGCACCCGATGTGACGGCAGACGGTGTCGCCGTAGAAAGGGCGGCCGGTTGCGGCAGGAACGGCAGAATCCCCAACAGCATCACCAGCCCGACACCGGCATACACCAGCCACAAGACTGCGGACGTCTGCCCCAGCAGGTTCGAGCCCAAGGCCAGCAACCCTGTCAGAAAAATCCCCAGGCCCGGTCCGGCAAAGACCAGGGCGCCAAGTCGCGGACGACCAGCCGCCGATGCCAGCGGTTGACTCAATGCGGTAATCATCACCAATACCCAGGCGCTGGCCACGCCCGTGCCGAAACGCAGCACCAGATGCGACCAGAACCCGTCGGCCCAGAACGAGGCCAGGGTCAGCAGCACACAAAGCCACAATCCGCCAAACAGGCGTCGACGAACCTGATCGGGACGACGGGCGAACATCGCGTCCACCGCGCCGGCGAAGTAGCCGAGGTAGTTGGCGGCGGCAATCAGACCGGCGGCAGTCAGGTCGATCTGGCCTTCGCTGAGCAAGTGCGGCAGTTGCGGGGTGAGGGCGAAACGCCCGATGCCCATGGCCATCATCAGGGCGATGAAGCTGGCGGTTAAGCGAATCAGAGGGGACATGGTCTGAGTTCCGTTCCGAGGATCAATGACCGTCAGGCTAGGACTGATTGACTTTCTTTAAAAATGAATAATAGTGAGAAACTTGTTCTGATTTGGAGAATGGCGTGGAATTCAGCCAATTGCGGATCTTCCAGGCGGTGGCGCAGGAGGGCTCCATTACCCGCGCTGCTGAACGCCTGCATCGCGTGCCGTCCAACCTGTCGACCCGGCTCAAGCAGCTCGAAGAGCAACTTGGTGTCGAACTGTTCGTACGTGAGCGTCAGCGTTTGCAGTTGTCACCTGCGGGAAAAGTCCTCTTGGACTACACCGCCAAGCTGTTCGCCTTGCACGACGAAGCCCATGCGGCAGTGCAGGGCGGGCAACCGGCCGGGGATTTCGTACTGGGCACCATGTACAGCACCGCCGCAATTCACCTGCCAGAGCTGTTGGCGCGTTATCACCGCAGCTATCCGGCGGTGAACCTGCAAGTGCAATCGGGCCCCAGCGGCGAATTGCTCGAAGGTCTGCTCACCGGGCGCCTCGATGCGGCGCTGGTGGACGGTCCGCTGGAACTGGCTGGGCTCGACGGCGTGCCGTTGTGCGACGAACGGCTGGTGTTGATCAGCGAGGCCGATCATCCGCCGGTACGCAGCGCACTGGATGTCGAAGGACGCTCGGTGTTCACGTTTCGGCAGGGGTGTTCCTATCGGATGCGTCTGGAAGCCTGGTTCGCCCATGATCACGCGGCCATGGGCCGGGCGATGGAGATCGAATCCTATCCGGGAATGCTCGCCTGTGTGATTGCCGGCTCTGGCGTGGCGCTGATGTCGGAGTCGATGCTCGCCAGCCTGCCGGGGCGCGAAAGCGTAGCAGTGCACCCGTTGGCCGAGCCGTTCGCCAGCGCGACCACTTGGCTGATGTGGCGCAAAGGCATGGTCGGGGCCAACCTGAATGCATGGATCGAGCAGCAGCAGGCGGTGTATCCATCGGCAGCGATTCAGGCCCGGGCAATTGCTTGAACGGGCGGTCTGGGATTTGGATCAATTTAGTAACAGATCATTGCGATCTTGGGCGAGCATTGCGTAGGACTTCGGACTATTATCAGTGCGAAGGGGCTACAGAACTTCGGCCGCTCGGCACGACCCTGAAGGGGGGCATCATGAAAGAGAAAATCCAAAACTGGCTGCATGACCTGGGTGTCGCACTCGGTTTGATCGAACCGCCTCTGCAACCCATACCCATTCGCACCGACGACGAACAACGTCGCCGCCAGCAGCGCCGCCGGTAAATCTGGCAAATCACCTGTGGCGAGGGAGCTTGCTCCCGCTGGGGTGCGCAGCGGCCCCATTCATCGCCACTGAGGTGGATCAGCTCGAGCACGGATGCAGCTTGCGATTGCTGCGCAATCGAGCGGGAGCAAGCTCCCTCGCCACAGAGGTTCATTCGTCATATTAGTGGTATCTGACAACCCGTCTCAATACCGCCCGATCTCAATCAAAAACCGGCTCAAGTCGTCGACGGTCGTCGCAGTCTTGAGCATCCGGTCTTCTTCGGCGATAGACGCTGTCAATCCCAGCTGATCTTCCAGATGGAAAATCAGATCTTCAATATCTTCTTTATCCAGTCCCAACTGCACCAGACGGGTGTTGTCGTCGAAGTCATCCCGGCCCTCCAGCAGGCGGCTGATGAAGCTATGCACGGCATTATGAATGGCATCTCTTGTCATGATTGTTCTTCGAGGGCGTCATTGTTGTTGTCCCTGACGCTGAGTACAGCAGGCTTCAGACGTGCCGACGCTGCCACTCGTCTATCATCGTGCGCAAATACTCCCCGGAAAAACTCCCGAAATGCCCGCCATGCACCGTGCGGATCGGCAGCGCGCGCAAGCGTTGCAGGCTGCGAGCGTAGTCGTCGAGGTTGGAGTGGTAGACGTTTTCGATCAGTGGCCCGTCGTAAATGATGTCGCCGCTGAACAGGGTTTCGGTCGCCGCCTCGAACAGGCTGATGCCACCCGGTGAATGACCCGGTGTGTGCAGCACTTGCAGGACCCGATCACCGAGATCGAGCACGTCGCCTTCTTCAATCAAACCCGTGGCCGGCGCGGCTTTGACCCGGTATTCGGCGTAGCACAACGGGCAGTCGGGGTGAGCCTCGAACATGTCGTCGCCGACGAAAGCCCTGCTCAATGTGTTTTCACCGTCCGGAGAAGCCAGAATCTGTGCTTCGGCCGGGTGCACCAGCCGTTCGGGGAATTCGTGATGCCCCGCGATGTGGTCGAAATGGCAATGGCTGGCCACCGCCACCAGTGGTCGTTCGGTGATCCACGGCAATTGCTCGCGCAGGCTGACCAGCCCGGAACCGCTGTCCAGCAGCAAATCCTTGTCACGCCCCTGAATGTGCCAGAGGTTGCAGCGGTAAAAGGGCCGAATGTAGGGCTCGTGAATCAGGCAGATGCCATCGCTGAACTGTTTGACCTCAAACCACTGATCGCGGCTGACGATCTTCATGGGCAGATTCCTTCAGGCGAAAAAAACGGGTGTGGCAAGTGGGCGTGTCCTCCCTTATTTCCTGCGGCGCAGGAAATAAGGGAGGACACGCCCGTGCCACACCCGTCGAAGAAAGCATCTAGTCGTTATGGAAAGTTTAGGCGGCGCTGGCCACCACTGCCGGGCGACGGGACAGCAGGCTGACCACCACGAAACTCACCAGACCCACGCCGAGGCTGTAGTAGATCGGGGTGTTGGCGTCCATACCGTCCTTGACCATGAACAGCAGCGCGGTGGCAAAGCCCATGCCCATGCTGGCGATAGCGCCGGCGGTGGTTGCGCGTTTCCAGAAGATTGCACCGATCAGCGGGATCAGCATGCCGCCCACCAACAAGTTGTAGGCCAGGGTCAGGGCGCTGATCACGTCGTTCACCACCAGCGCGATACCTAGCACGGCGATGCCGGTCAGCAGGGTGAACAGGCGATTGACCGCCAGGGTCGATTGTTTACCGCCGCGCAGTTTCGGCAGCAGGTCTTCGGTCAGGGTGGTGGCGGCGGCGAGCAGGCCGGCGCTGGCGGTGGACATCATGGCCGCCAGGGCAGCCGCAATCACCAGGCCACGGATACCGTCCGGCAGGGACAGTTTGACGATGGCGGCGAAGGCGTTGTTGACGTTGTCCAGGTCCGGGATCAGCACATGAGCGGCCATGCCGATCAGGGCGCAGGCCAGCCCGTAAAGGATGCAGTAGAAGCCTGCGAATGTACCGGCGACCTGAGCCACTTTGGCGCTCTTGACGGTGAATACACGCTGCCAGATGTCTTGGCCGATCAGGATCCCGAAGAAGTAGATCATGAAGTAGGTGATGATGGTGTCCCAGCCAATCGTGGTGAAGCTGAAGGCGGTTGCCGGCAGTTTCAACACCAACTCATCCCAACCACCGACGCGGTACAGGCAGATTGGCAACAGGATGAACATCAGGCCCACGGTCTTGATGACGAACTGGACGATGTCGGTCAGGGTCAGGGACCACATGCCGCCGATCGCCGAATAGATCACCACCACGCCACCGCCGACCAATACCGACAGCCAGAACGGCAGGTCGAACAGCACTTGCAGCACGGTACCAATGGCCAGGATCGAGACCACGCCGATCATCAGCGCATACGCCAGCATGATCACCGCGCTCGCGGAGCGGGCCATCGGGTTGTAGCGTTTTTCCAGCACCTGGGTAACGGTGTAGATTTTCAGTTTCAGCAGCGGTTTGGCGAGGAACAGGTTCAGCGCCACGATCCCGCAACCGAGGGCCGCGCAGAGCCAGAAACCGGAGATGCCATGGACGTAGCCCAGGCGCACGGTGCCGACGGTAGATGCGCCGCCCAGAACGGTAGCGGCCATGGTGCCCATGTACAGGCTCGGGCCGAGGTTACGACCGGCGACCAAAAAGTCTTCGTTGGTCTTGGCCTTGCGCATGCCGTAGTAGCCGAGTATCAGCATCGCGGCGGCGTAGATGAGTACGACGAATAAATCCAAAGCCATGATGGCGTGTCTCCGATTGTCTTTTTTATGGTGAGGCTGAAATCAGTCTTTGTGGAAAATCGACCTCTGTAGGAGCGAGGCTTGCCCGCGAACGGGGCGCCGCGGTCCATCAGGCAGACCGCGTCATCGTTCTTCGCGGGCAAGCCTCGCTCCTACAGGTAATGCGTTGACCACAGGTAATGTGTTGAATCAGGCGGCTTGTCGTATCGCCGGTTTACCGAGCGAATCCTTGCCCTTGCTGCGTGCATCGGTCGGGCCAAACACTTCCCGCGATTCCGGGAACAGGCTCAGCAGCGTCAGGTACACCACGGAGGCCAGGCCCAGTGTCACCGGCAGGGAGATGTCGATGCCCCCGGCCAGATCACCCAGCACACCGACAAACTGCCCCGGCAGGTTCACGAAGCACAAACCCACCAGCGCACTCGGGATCCAGGCACCCAGGCCGCGCCAGTTCCAGCCGTGGGTGAACCAGTAACGGCCACCTTTCTCGCCACGGGTGAACACTTGCAGGTCATCCGGGCAGTAGAAGCCGCGACGCACCAGCAGGCCGATGATCATGATCACCATCCATGGGGTGGTGCAGGTGATGATCAGCACGGCGAAGGTCGACACGCTCTGCACCAGGTTCGCCGCAAAGCGCCCGATGAAGATGAAGGCAATCGACATCACACCGATCAGCAGCGTGGCCTTGACCCGCGACAGTACCCGTGGGAACACGCTGGACATGTCCAGCCCGGTGCCATACAGCGACGTGGTGCCGGTGGACATGCCGCCGATCACCGCAATCAGGCACACCGGCAGGAAGAACCAGCTTGGCGACACCGCCAGCAGACCGCCGACGTAGTTGTTGGCCGCGATGTAGTCCGGTGCCTTGATCGCCACGATGGTGGCGGTGGCGAGGCCGAACAGGAACGGGATGAAGGTGGCGATCTGCGAGATCACCACGGCGGCCATGATCCGGCGCTTGGAGGTGTCACGCGGGATGTAGCGCGACCAGTCGCCGAGGAATGCCCCGAAGGAAATCGGGTTGCTCATCGCTACCAGCGCAGCGCCGATGAAGGCCGCCCAGAAACCCGGTTGACCGAGGCTGACGCTGCCGGCGTAGTTCACATCGAAAGGACCGGCGAAGGCGAAGACGCCCAGCAGGAACAACAGGCTGGCGCTCCACACGGCGATTTTGTTGACCCACAGCAGGAAGCGGAAGCCGTAGATGCACACCGTCAGCACCAGGATCGCGAACAGACCGTAGGCCAGGCCCAGGGTCAGGTCGGTTTCCGGCAGGCCGATCAGGCGTTTCGCGCCACCGATCAACGCATCGCCCGAGCTCCACACCGAGAGCGAGAAGAAGGCGATGGCGGTCAGCAGCGACAGGAACGAACCGACGATCCGCCCGTGCACGCCGAAGTGCGCACCGGACGACACGGCGTTGTTGGTGCCATTGAGCGGACCGAACAGGCCCATCGGCGCAAGGATCAGCGAACCCAGCAACACGCCCAGCACAATCGACCAGACGCCCGCCTGAAAAGACAGGCCGAACAGTACCGGGAAACTGCCGAGCACGGCGGTGGCAAAGGTGTTGGAACCGCCGAAGATCATCCGGAACAAGTCCGTCGGGCCTGCGGTGCGTTCGTTGTCCGGGATCTGTTCGACCCCGTAGGTTTCGATTTGCGTAAGGCTTTGGTCTTTGTTGTTGTTATTCATGATCTGCTCCGATCATAAAGGCGCGCTCATCGTGCGTGAGCGTCACCTGTTTGGCTAAGGGGGTGGCAGCCCTTCCGGCATGGCGGACAAATGTTCGTGGCAGGCCAGCCATAGGCCTTGTTGTTCTTGGCCAGACGTCTGTTTCTTGAAAACAATCGTCTCGCGTTCCTGGCTGAAGTGTTGCTCCCCTTGCATGCGCAGCTCGGTGGCTACGTCATGGATGAAAATCGCCACGTCACCTTGCAGGCTGACGAAGGCGTTGCTCGAGGTGCATGACAGCACCTCGAAGCCGTCCTCGGCGCGCCAGGTGTCCCACAACGCCTGATAGGCATCGCGCGACAGCAGGGGCTGCTCGAGGGTGTAGAACACAAAGCTGGCATCAACGCTGAATGCGCCGAAGTAAGCTTCGCGATCGTTACGGGCAAAGGCCGATACCAGCTCGGCGGCGGCGTTGAGAACCTGATCACGTTCGCTCATGACCGATCCTCAGCGATGGACCACGCCCGGCAGTACGCAGAGCATTTCGTACAGCAGGTTGGCGCCCAACAGCGAGGTGTTACCGGTGGTGTCGTACGCTGGCGAGACTTCTACCAGATCGCAGCCGACCAGGTCGAGGCCTTGGCAGCCGCGCACGATTTCGATCGCCTGAATGGTCGTCAGACCGCCGATTTCCGGGGTGCCAGTGCCTGGTGCCCAGGCCGGGTCGATACCGTCGATATCGAAACTCAGGTACACCGGACCGCCGCCGACTTTTTCGCGAACTTCGGCCATCAGCGGTGCCAGGGATTTGTGCCAGCATTCTTCAGCCTGAACCACACGGAAGCCTTGATTGCGGCTCCAGTTGAAGTCATCAGCGGTGTAGCCCTGAGCGCGCAAGCCAATTTGCACCACGCGGTCGCAATCCAGAAGGCCTTCTTCTACAGCGCGACGGAAGGTGGTGCCGTGGGCGATCTTCTCGCCGAACATGTGATCGTTCACATCGGCGTGCGCGTCGATGTGTACCAGGCCGACCTTGCCGTGCTTTTTATGGATGGCACGCAGGATCGGCAGGGTGATGGTGTGATCGCCGCCGAGAGTCATAGGGATCACATCGTGTTCGAGGATATTGTCGTAGGCCTCTTCGATGATCCGCACGGCGTCCAGCAGGTTGAACGTGTTGATCGCCACGTCACCGATGTCGGCAACCGACAGCGAATCGAACGGCGCGGCGCCGGTGGCCATGTTGTACGGGCGGATCATCACCGATTCAGCGCGGATTTCACGCGGCCCGAAGCGGGTGCCGGGGCGCAGGGACGTGCCGATGTCCAGTGGGATGCCGATAAAGGCAGCGTCCAGGCCAGCAGCAGATGGCAAATGGGGGAGTCGCAGCATGGTGGCGATGCCGCCGAAGCGCGGCATTTCGTTGCCGCCCAGTGGTTGGTGAAGAATCTTGTCCACGGGTAAGGCCTCATCGTCGTTGTTTTATTTATGTCGGTTGCACGCTCGGGGAGAGACGGGCACCGCTGTGGGCCGATTCTGCGAAATGTAGTGGCCGGGAAGAATCGCTACGGGCAAATACTTAGTTCAGATTTTTCTAAACTAATGGGCGCAGCGGCGATAGACTTCTGACCACACGCAGAACCCCTGTGGCGAGGGAGCTTGCTCCCGCTGGGCTGCGAAGCGGCCCCAAAACCATTCATCCTGGTGTGTCAGACGGACCGGGGCAACAGGTTTTACGACTGCTGCGCAGCCGAACGGGAGCAAGCTCCCTCGCCACAAAGGCTTTTCTGAAGCCACAAAAGCCTCGCGCGTTACCTTGCAACCGGAGTCTCCATGGCCAACGCTTTACCCGACCTGAAACTATTGCGCATCTTCGTCAGCGTGGTTCGCCATCAGGGGTTCGCCAACGCCCAGCAAGAGCTCAACCTCTCGACCTCGGCTATAAGCACTTACATGAGCCAGCTCGAAGCAGCCCTCGGCCTGGTGCTTTGCCATCGCGGTCGCGGTGGTTTCAGCCTGACCAGCAAGGGTGACCTGTTCCATCAGGAAACCCTGCGGCTATTGGCCGAACTCGAAGGTTTCGAACAATACGCCGCCGCCCTCAAAGGCGAGCTGCGCGGAACCTTGAACCTGGGCGTGATCGACTCCACCGTCAGCGACAAGGCCTTGCCCTTTGCCGAAGCCATCGGCGCCTACAGTCAGGAGCACCCGGCGGTGCATTTGCATCTGTCGGTCATGAGCCCTTACGAGCTGCAACTCGGTGTGCAGGACAACCGACTCGACCTGGCCATCGGTGCCTTTTCCACGCGCATGAGCGGTCTGGTCTACATGCCGCTGTACCGCGAGCAACACTGGCTGTATTGCAGCAGTCGCCATCCGCTGTTCACCGAGCGGCGTATTCCCGAGCAAGTCATCACCCAGCAGCGCATGGTCGGTCGCGGCTATTGGAGCCAGGCCGAACTGGCCCGCCACGGTTTCAAACACAGCGCGGCGACCGTGGAAAGTATGGAAGCCCAGCTGATTCTGGTGCTGTCCGGTGCTTACATCGGTTACCTGCCGGAGCACTACGCCCAGGCTTGGGCTGACAAAGGTGATTTGCGCGTGCTGCTGCCGGCGACGTTCGGTTATCAGGCGCCGTTCTCGATGATCGTGCGCCGAGGCCGCAGCCGCGAACCGCTGATCCAGACCTTTCGTGATCTGCTTAAAGCACAACTGAATCAGGCTTGAGACGATGTCCAGAATCCAATGTCCACGCTGCCTGCGTCCACAAACCCATTGCCTGTGCCCGCTGATCCCGAGCCTCGACAGCCGCACTCGAGTGTTGCTGCTTCAGCATCCGAGCGAAGTGAACCACGCGCTGAACACCGCACGGTTGGCCGCGTTGGGGTTGAAGAATGCCGAGTTGATCGTCGGCGAGGTGTTTGAGGATTTGCCGGCGCTGTTGAATCAGCCGGGCTATCAGGCGCGGTTGCTGTTTCCCGCCGAGGATGCACAACCGTTGCAGGCTTACACCACCAATGATGAACCGCTATTGCTGGTGGTCCCGGACGGCACCTGGCGCAAGGCGCGCAAAATGCTGCACCTCAATCCGTTGTTGGCGGCGTTGCCCAGGGTGACATTGGCCGAGGGCGGGGTGTCCCGTTATCGGCTGCGGAAAGCGCCGGGGCCTGGGGCGTTGTCGACGGTGGAGGCGATTGTGCAGGCGTTGCAGACGCTTGAGTCACCCGTCAGTTTTGAGCCGTTGTTAAAACCGTTTGAGGCATTGATCGAGGGGCAGATTGCGGCGATGGGGGAGGAGGTTTTTCAGCGAAATCATGGGCCGAAATAGTTGTTGTTTCTGAGGGCCTCTTCGCGGGCAAGCCTCGCTCCTACAGGATTTATGTGGTCGCAAATGTTGAACACGACAAATAACCTGTAGGAGCGAGGCTTGCCCGCGAAGAGGCCGGACCAATCACCGCAGTATCTGGATTATCACTATCGCTCGCGCATCGCCTCGGTCCGCGCTTTCAACACCGGTTTAAGCAGGTAATCCAACACACTTTTCTCCCCGGTAATAATGTCCACCGTCGCCACCATCCCCGGAATGATCAGCAGCGGTTTCACATCCCCGCCCAAGTGATTCTTATCGGTGCGCACCTGAATCAGATAAAAGCTGTTGCCCTTGTCATCAGTGATGGTGTCCGCTCCGATCAGCTCCAGCTTCGCACTCAATCCGCCGTAAATCGTGTAGTCATAAGCGCTGAACTTGACCATGGCTTTCTGGCCCGGGTGCAGGAACGCCACGTCTTGAGGGCGGACCTTGGCTTCGATCAGCAGGTTGTCTTCCAGTGGCACGATTTCCACCATGTCGTTGCCCGGCTGGACTACGCCGCCGATGGTATTGACCTTCAGCATTTTGATGATGCCGTGAACCGGCGACACCACGGTGGTGCGCGTCACCCGGTCGTCGATGGCAATGCTCGAGGCGGTGATTTTCGACAAGTCGGTGCGTTTTTCATTCAGCTCTTTTGCCGCGTCCGAACGGAAGGATTGTTCCGACTCGTCGATCTTGCTTTTGATCTCATTGATTGCCGATTCAGCACGGGGAATCGCCAGGGTCGTAGCGTTCAGCGAGCCGCGGATTTCCACCGCGCTGCGTTTGAGGCGCAGGATTTCCACCGGCGAAACCGCACCGGTGCCCACCAGCGGCGCCGACATGTTCATCTCTTGTTGCAGCAGCGCCAGGCTGGAACTGAACTGCCCCTGTTTGGAACGGAATTCCGCCAGTTCCTGGGTTTTCTGCCGAAGCTGTTCGGTCAGCGTGCGCTGTTCGCTGGCCAGTCGGCGCTGGCGTTGTTCGTACAGCGAGCGTTCGTCCTCTGCCACTTGTGGCGCCTTGGCGATGACTTCCGCGGACAGCTTGAACGGCCGACCTTCCGCTTCGGCGGACAGCCTTTCGACCTGTGCGGTCAGCGCATAGCGATCCGCTTCACTTTCACCTTTGTTCGACAGAAATCGCGTGTCATCCAGGCGCAGCAAGGTGTCGCCCTTGTTCACCATTTGCCCTTCGCGCACGAAGATTTCCGTGACGATGCCGCCCTCCAGGTTCTGGATCACCTGAATCTTGCTCGACGGAATCGCCTTGCCTTCACCCGTGGTGACTTCCTGCAACACGGCGAATTTGGCCCAGACCAGCGAGGTGATCAGCAGCGCCGCTGCCAGCCACACGGTGATCCGCGACCAGCGCGGCGAATCCTGCAACGAGGCGCCGGCGGTTTCCGGCATGAATTCGCTTTCGGCACTTTTGCTGAAACTGCCGAGGTAGCTTCGGGCCGCTGAATCCGGTGTTTGAGCAGACATGGGCAATACCCGTCAGTTAGAGAAATAGCCGAACACAAACCTGTGGCGAGGGAGCTTGCTCCCGCTCGGCGGCGAAGCCGTCGTAAAATCTGCCGATAGGGTCCATCTGACACAACGGGGTGAATGGCTTTGGGGCTGCTTCGCAACCCAGCGGGAGCAAGCTCCCTCGCCACAGGTTTTGTATTGGCATCGAGTGGGTGCCCCTAAACCGTCGCAGAGCCGACACGGCCCTTGCGCAGTGCATCGATGACCGCTTCTTTGGGGCCGTCGGCGACGATCCGCCCGTTGTCCAGCACCACCAACCGGTCCACCAGGCTGAGCATTGAGGTGCGGTGAGTGACCAGAAGCAGGGTTTTGCCCTGGATCCAGCCGTGGAGTTTTTGCCGCAAAACGTCTTCGCTGCTGTTGTCCATGGCGCTGGTGGGTTCGTCGAGCAGCATGATCGGTGGATCGAGCAACAACGCGCGGGCCAACAACACCGCTTGCCGTTGCCCGCCCGACAGTAACTGACCGCGCTCACCCACCGGCCGGTCGAAGCCTTGTGGATGTTGGCGAGCCAGCTCGGTGACGCCGGTCAGTTCAGCGACTTCAAGCATTCGCGCATCGCTGATGTAACGCGCGCCGAGGGTCAGGTTGTCGCGCAGGCTGCCGGCCAGCAGCGGCAGGTCGTGGGCGACGTAACCGATCTGCTGGCGCAGGTCGGCGACGTCCAGTTGCCGTAGGTCCAGGCCATCGAGCAGCAACTGGCCTTCTTCCGGCGCATAGAAACCCATCACCAGCCGCGCCAGCGTGCTTTTGCCCGAACCGCTGCGGCCGATGATGCCGATCCGCTCGCCCGGTTTCATGCTGAAGCTGACGTTGGCCAGGGCCGGCGCATTCTGGCCGTTGTAGTGGAATGTCACGCCGCTGACATCCAGTGCGCCTTGCAGTTGCGTGCGCTCCAGCGGCCGCTGCTTGGCGTCACGTTCTTGTGGCAACGACATCAGCGCATCGGTGCTTTTCATGGTCAGTTGCGCTTGCTGATAACGGGTGATCAGCCCGGCGATTTGTCCCAATGGCGCGAGCACGCGGCTGCCGAGCATGTAGGTCGCCACCAGCGCGCCGACGCTGAGGTTGCCGGCGATGATGCTGTAGACCCCGGCGACGATGGTCGCCATGCCGCAGAATTGCTGAATGAACAGCGTGCCGTTGGTGGCCAGCGCCGAGAGGTTGCGCGCATGGCTGTCGAGGCGGGTGAGGGCGCCGTGGGTACTTTCCCATTTGTGCTGGCGTTCGCTTTCGGCACTGCAGGCCTTGAGGGTTTCCAGGCCACCGAGGGTTTCGATCAGCAAGGCCTGGCGTTCGGCGCCGAGGCTCAGACTCTTCTGCACGGTATCGCGCAGACGTGCCTGAATCACCATGGCAAAGATGATCGTGATAGGGAAGGCCAACAGCGGAATCACCACGAGCCAGCCGCCGAGCAGGCCGATCACTACCAGCATCAATATCGCGAAGGGCAGGTCGATCAGGCTGGTCAGGGTGACGGCGGTGAGAAACTCCCGCAGGCCCTGAAAATCATGAATGCTCTGGGCGAAACCACCGATGGTTGCTGGCCGCGCTTTCATCGCCATGCCGGTGATGCGTTCGAACAAGGTCGCCGAAAGAATCACGTCGGTTTTCTTCCCGGCGGTGTCCAGCAAGTGCGCGCGAACCACCCGCAGCACCAGTTCGAAACCGGTGCCGATCAGCAAGCCGATCGACAGCACCCACAACGTTGAAGTGGCCTGGTTCGGCACCACTCGGTCGTAGGTCTGCATCACGAACAGCGGCACCATCAGCCCCAGCAGGTTGATCAGGAAACTCGCCAGAATCGCATCGCTGTACAGCCACTTCGACAACTTCAACGTGTCGCGAAACCATGCCTCCACTCTTGGCACCAGCGGCGCGCGCAAGTCTTCGAGTTCATGCCGCGGCCGGGCGAACAAGGCCTGGCCGCTGTAGTTGGCGGCCAGCTCGTCCGTGCTGACCCATTGTTCTCCGCCATCGGCTTCGCTCGGCAGAATCAGCGCCTGACCGTCATCGCCGAAGCGACGCAAGATTGCGCAGCGGCCATGGTTGAGGATCAGCATCACAGGCAGGTTGAGCGCGGAAATTTCCCCCAGTTCACGGCGTAGCACACGCGCCTGCAAACTGGCTCGGGCTGCTGCGCGCGGCAGCAAGTCCAGGCTCAAACGTTGGTGTGCCATTGGCAGCCCGGCACTCAGGCTGGCGCGACTGACCGTCGCGCCATGAAGTTTGCAGAGGATCAACAGACCGTCCAGAAGCGGGTCATCGAAGCTCAGACGCGGATCGACACCCGTGTTGCCGGTTTCCATGCTGGTCATATTGATTGCCTGTGGCGAGGGAGCTTGCTCCCGCTTGAGTGCGCAGCACTCACACTGTCTTCATCTTCAATCGGTGTTCGGGGTTGCTGCGCAACCCAGCGGGAGCAAGCTCCCTCGCCACAATTGGTCACGTTGAGCTACTTCATTTCAGTTCAGGCAAGCGAGCTTCGTTTTTCACTTCGG
Organism: Pseudomonas sp. GM102; assembly: GCF_000282555.1. NCBI lineage: Bacteria > Pseudomonadati > Pseudomonadota > Gammaproteobacteria > Pseudomonadales > Pseudomonadaceae > Pseudomonas > Pseudomonas sp. GM102. The sequence goes on from NZ_AKJB01000100.1 coordinate 33,605, forward strand.
TGGCGGCGATCGCATCGGCAGGCAGCACCACCCGTTGTTTGCTCAGCAACTGACCCATGTTCGCCAGCACGCGGTACATCGAAAACTCCTCGGTGTAGCGCACTTCGGTGTAGCGGCGGTTGGCGTTGTAGAGTTCGTTTTCACTGTCGAGCAAGTCGAGCAAGGTCCGTTGACCCAGGCCGAATTGATCCTGATACGCGGCCCGCACACGGGTGGTGGTTTCGGCGTATTCACGGGCGGTCGGGGTTTGTTTCTTGGCGTTGAGCATGGCGTTCCAGGCCAGGTGGATGTTCTCGTTGAGCTGGCGCAGGGCGTTGTTGCGGATGTCCAGCGCCTGGTTGATCTGGTGCGCATCGGAGGCCAGCCGGGCCTTGTCGCTGCCACCGCGGAACAGGTTGTAGTTCATCACCACACCCACCCGCCATTCGTTGTCGTGACCTTCGTCGCCCTGGATATTGTTATTCGCGCCCACCGCCGCTTCAGCGTCAAAACGCGGGTAGAACGGCGACTTGGCGACTTCGTACTGGCTCTCGGCCGATTGCACATCGGCTTGGGCGGATTTCAGGTACGGGTTGTTTTCCACCATGCTCTGCTGGGCTTCCGGCAGGGTGGCGGGCAATTCGCCGCGGGTCGACGGCGGTGCTTCGAGTTCATCGGGCATGCGCCCCACGACGCTGTAGAAATTTGTCTCGGCATCGGCCAGATCGACTTCGGCGGTGTCGAGGTTGTTTTGCGCCAGTGCCCGGCGAGCGGTGGACTGGTCGGAGTCGGCGTTGCTGCCGACCCCACGCTGGGTGCGCAGGCCGATCTGGTCGTTGACTCGCATGTGCGCTTGCAGGTTGTTCTTGGCCAGGTTCACCAGTTCGCGACGCTTGAGCACTTCGAGGTACACCTCGACGGTGCGCAGGGCCAGATCCTGGGCGGTGCCTTGGGCGTAATAGGCTCGCGAATTGGCCACGCCTTTGGTGCGCGCGACCTCGTTGGAGGTGTTGAAACCGTCGAACAGCATCTGCCGCAGACGCAGTTCCGATTGGGTGTAATTGAGGATTTCGGTGTGGTGATTGCCCTGCGCCCGAGTGGTGGTGTTATCGCTGTACCCGCGCCCGTAGCCGGCGTTCAAATCCACCGATGGATAAAAGCCCCCTTTGGCGACTTTAACCTGCTCGTCGGCCGAGAGCCGGGCATCGACCCGCGACGCCAGTTCCGGGTGGGTCGCAATGGTGCTCTGGATCGCCTCGGTCAATGACATCGCCTGAGCCTGAGAAGTGCAGGCCATGGCCAGCAAAATCGCGCTGCAGAGGGGGGTTAAAACGCGCATGGATGCCTCTCCCTGATTCCTGATGGTACTTAGTGAGTCGCCAAATATTTGACGTTATTTTTAAGTGAAACCGTCTCACCCTTGTTACAACAGAGCTAAGAACATCCTGACGCGAAGCTAAGAAGGATTTCTCATAACGCTTATGCCGAAAAAAACTTATGCGCTCTGAAAAATCCAGCACATTGTTCAATGCGAAAGCCTTTGTTTATGAGCTCTCAGGAGCATCGAAGGGCTTGAGGAAAGTTCAATTCACTTTTCGACACAGAGCGAAGAAGTGCTGGAGGGGAGGGAAGCGAGACGGTTTAGAGGCGACAATTTTTTGTCACTCAAGTGATTCAAAACCGTTACGCATCGTTAGCAGGGCGGTTATTTTGGAAGTGGATCCCGATGCCGTTGATTGCAGAGGGTTTTATCCCTATCCAGAAATTCCCCTTGCGAGCGACACGCCTGGCGAAAGTGTCGGGAGGCAGTGGTTTACGTCAGGTAAACGCTTTCTCGGCAAACGATCCATCAGGCCAACCTGCTTGAACCATGGGCACGTTCTTCGCGCAAACAGGATGCCGACAGCAGTTGGCAGCGGAGGAAATGCACATGGCAACGCTCATCGGTATCGTCAGTAAAGTCATCGGTCAGGTGTATGCAGTGGCGGGTGATGGCACCCGACGCACCCTGGTCGAGGGCGATCGGCTGTTTGCCGGCGAGCAGCTGGTCACCGGGGCCGAAGGCGCGGTGGCGGTGCAACTGAAAAATGGCCAGGAGCTTACCCTGGGGCGTGACAGCAGCCTGCAAATGACGACCCAATTACTGGCGCATCAGGTCCCGCACGTGGAAACCGCCGATGCGGTAACGCCGAGCCAGGCGCAACTGACCGATGTCGAGCAACTTCAAAAAGCCATTGCCGCCGGTGCCGACCCGACTCAAACAGGCGAAGCCACTGCCGCCGGACCGGGCTCGGGCGCGCCGGGTGGATTGGGCGGCGGTCACAGTTTTGTGTTGCTGGAGGAAGTGGCGGGCCGGGTCGATCCCACGATTGGTTTCCCCACCGCGGGCTTCAACGGTATTCCCGAATTCCCCCTGGCGCGCCGGGACCCGGACAACGGCGACAACGGCGCAGGTGGTGCGGGGGGAGCAGGCGCGCCGAATAACCCGGTCACCCTCATTGGCCTCTCGGTGGCGGGGGGCGAACTGACCCTCAATGAAGCCCACCTGGCGGACGGTTCGGCCAGCAACCCCGGAGCGCTGACTCAAAACGGCACCTTCACAGTCATTGCGGCTGACGGGCTGACCAGCCTGAACATCGGCGGGATCAACGTGATCAGTGGCGGTGTGCCCGCCGGTTTTCCGCAGTCGATCACCACTCAATTGGGCAACACCCTGACGATTACCGGCTATAACCCGGCCACCGGCGTAGTGAGTTACAGCTACACCCTGGTTGGCAACGAAACCCACTCGGCAGGCGATGGCGTCAACAACCTCAGTGAACAGTTCACCGTGGTCGCGAGTGACAGCAACGGCGATACCGCCACCGGTTCGCTGGACGTCAACATCACCGACGATGTGCCCAAAGCCATTGACGACACCAACGCCAATACCGCCTCGGAAACCCTGCTGACTCTGACCGGCAGCGTGCTGCCCAACGACCTCCAGGGCGCCGACCGTATTGCCACCGGCCCCGACAGCGGGCCGATCATCGGCGGCACGTTCAACGGGACTTACGGCACGCTGGTGCTCAACGCCAACGGCACCTATACCTACACCCTGAACACCAGCGATGCCGACTTCAAAGCCTTGAACGGTGGGGGAAGCGCTACCGAGAATTTCGTCTACACCCTCACCGATTCCGATGGCGATACCAGCACCGCGACGCTGGTGCTGGAGATTCACAACAACGATGACCCAGTGACCCTCGATGGCCTGAACGTCGACGGCGGCGAACTCACCGTCTATGAGAGAAACCTCAGCGACGGCACCAGCCCCAACACACCCGCCTTGACCCAGAGCGGCACCTTCACCGCCACCGCCCTCGACGGTTTGCAAACCCTGACCGTGGGCGGCATCGCGGTGGTCACCGATGGCGTGGCCGCCGGCTTCCCGCAATCGATTGTCACTGCGCTCGGCAATACGCTGACCATCACCGGTTTCAACAGCACCACCGGCGTAGTCAGTTACAGCTACACCCTGACGGATAACGAAACCCATCCGAACGCCGACGGCACCAACAGCATCACCGAGAACCTCAACGTCGTCGCCACCGACGTCGATGGCAGCACGGCATTGGGTCAGATCAACGTCAACATCGTCGATGACTTGCCCACCGCCAATCCTGATTTCGCCACGATCGACGAGGGCGCAACGGCCTCGGGCAACGTGCTGAACAATGACGTCGGTGGTGCCGACGGCCCGGCACTCAGTGGTGCGGTGGTTGGCGTGCGCGCCGGCAGCGACACCTCGACTTCGGCTATTGGTGGCTTGAACACGCAAATCAACGGCGCCTATGGCTACCTGACGCTGGATGCCAACGGCAATGCCGTGTACCACAGCAACCCGAACTCGGTCAGTGCACCGGGCGCCACGGACGTGTTCACCTACACCGTGCGCGATGCCGATGGCGATGAAAGCACCACAATCATCACCATCAATGTGGCGGACTGCACCCTCGTAGCGGCCAGCGACAGCGACGTGACTGTTCACGAAAAAGCCCTGGATCTGACCCAGGATGGCCAGGACCTGGCGGCGGGCACCGTCACCGGCAGCGAGCCGGGCAATGCCGGTGAAACCGGCTCCGGTACGTTGGTGGGCTCGGTTACCGGCACCACTGGTGTGATCACTTACACGTTGGTCGGCAGCGCCACCGGGACTTATGGGCAAATCCTGCTCAACCCCGACGGCAGCTACACCTACACCCTGACCACCGCGCCAGCGACCACCCCCAACGTCAATGACGGGCCGAACACCCTGAGCGAAAGCTTCACCTATCAAGCGACTGATCCCTTGGGCAACAGCGTCACCAGTACCATCGTGATCAACATCGTCGATGACGTACCCACCGCTCATGCCGATGCAGTCTCGGTGGCGGAGGGCGGGACGGTCAGCGGTAATGTGTTGGGCAATGATGTGCTCGGTGCTGACGGCCCAGCGGTGGGTGGTGCAGTGGTCGGCGTGCGCGCCGGCAGCGACACCTCGACCTCGGCCATTGGCGGCTTGAACACGCAAATCAACGGCACCTACGGCTACCTGACGCTGGATGCCAACGGCAACGCCGTGTACCACAGCCATCCGAACTCGGTCAGTGCACCGGGCGCTACGGACGTGTTCACCTACACCGTGCGCGATGGCGACGGCGATGAAAGCACCACGACCATTACCATCGACGTGTCCAACTGCTCCCTCGTCGTGGTTCCCGATATCGACGTGACGGTTCAGGAGAAAGCGCTGGATTTGACCAAGGATGGCCAGGACCTGGCAGCAGGCACGGTCACCGGCAGCGACCCTGGCAATACCGGCGAAACCGCTTCCGGCACGCTGGTCGGTTCCATCACCGGCGCCACTGGCGCGATCACTTACGCGTTGGTCGGCAGCGCCACTGGCACCTACGGGCAAATCCTGCTCAACCCGGATGGCAGTTACACCTACACCCTGACCTCCGCACCAACCACCACGCCCCACGCCAATGACGGGCCAAACGCCCTGAGCGAAAGTTTCACCTATCAGGCCACCGATTCTCTAGGCAATAGCGTCACCAGTACCATCGTGATCAACATCGTCGATGACGTGCCGACTGCTTACTGCGATTCAGTCGCGGTGGTAGAGGGCGGCACCGTCAGCGGTAATGTACTGGACAACGATGTGCTCGGTGCTGACGGCCCGGCAGTGGGAGGGGCAGTGGTCGGCGTGCGCGCCGGCAGCGACACTTCGACTTCGGCCATCGGCGGTTTGAACACGCAAATCAACGGCACCTACGGCTACCTGACGCTGGATGCCAACGGCAACGCCGTGTACCACAGCAATCCGAATTCGGTGGGCGAGCCGGGTGCAACGGACGTGTTTACCTATACCGTGCGTGATGCCGATGGCGATGAAAGCACCACCACGATCACCATCGATGTCCACAACAACTGTCTCGTAACGGTCACCGATACTGATGTGACGGTCTACGAAAAAGCCCTGGATTTGACCAAGGATGGCCAAGACCTGGCAGCGGGCACGGTCACTGGCAGCGAACCTGGCAACACCGGTGAAACCGGCTCCGGTACGCTGGTCGGTGCGGTCACTGGCGCCAGTGGCGCGATCACTTACAGCCTGGTCGGCAGCGCCACCGGAACTTACGGGCAGATCCTGCTCAACCCCGACGGCAGCTACACCTACACCCTGACCTCGGCGCCGAAAACTTCGCCCAACGCCAACGACGGTGCGAACACCCTGAACGAGAGTTTTACCTACACCGCCACCGATTCGGTGGGCAACAGCACCACCGGCACCCTTGTGGTCAGCATTGTCGATGACGTGCCCACAACCGTCGCCTCGGACCGTTCGGTGCCCGCGGTGCAGATCGACTCCAACGTGCTGCTGGTGATCGACGTGTCCGGGAGCATGGTCGACCCTTCCGGCGTATCGGGTCTGTCGCGACTGGACCTGGCCAAGCAGGCAATCAGCACATTGCTCGACAAGTACGACGATCTCGGTGATGTGAAAGTGCAGATCGTCACCTTCAGCAGCAGCGCCTCCGACCAGACTTCGGTGTGGGTCGATGTGGCGACCGCCAAGTTGATCATCGCTACGCTGACGGAGGGCGGCGGTACCAACTACGACGCAGCCGTGGCGGCCATGCAAACCGCGTTCAACACCTCGGGCAAACTCACCGGAGCGCAGAACGTCGGCTACTTCTTCTCCGATGGCAAACCCAACGAAGGCGACATCGGCCCCGCGGACGAGGCCGCGCTCAAAGCCTTCCTCGATGCCAATGGCATCAACAACTACGCCATCGGCCTAGGCAGCGGCGTCAGTAACGACAGTCTCGATCCAGTGGCCTATGACGGCAGCACACACACCGACACCAACGCCGTGCTGGTGACCGACCTCAATCAACTCGACTCGGTACTCTCGGGCACCGTACAAGGTGCGCCGGTCACCGGTTCCTTGCTGGGCGAGGGCGGTACTTTCGGTGCCGATGGCGGCTTCATCAAATCCCTCACGGTTGACGGCACCACCTACACCTATGACCCGAAAGCCAACAGCAATCAGGGTTCGCTGAGCTTCAGCGGTGGCGCCAACCACGGCACGTTCAACACCGCCAATAACACCCTGAGCATCGCCACCGATGACAGCGGCACGCTATTGGTGAACCTCGATACTGGCGAGTACACCTACCTCTCGCAGAAAACCACGGCGGCGGTGATCACCGAAAACATTGGCTTCACCGCCAGCGACAATGACGGCGATCTGGCCAGCTCCACGCTGGTGATCAACGTGATTCCGAACACGCCACCAGTGGCGGTCGATGACCACGTCATCACCAACGTACTGTCGGGCAGCATTGTGGTGCCGGGCGAGCTGCTGCTGGCCAACGACAGCGACGTGAATGGCGACACGCTCACGGCATCGCCAACCGCTTTCAACACCGGCTGGACGGCCAGGGGCGCGGACTTCATCGGCACCAACTCGAACTTCAGCTTCACCGGAAATAACCAGGCGGTGACCATCGCCCGTAGCGCATTCGTCGCCAACACGGCAGCCATGACTGCGGTGCTGGTGGTCAGCGGGGCATTGGGGGCGGTCAGCAACAACAATACCAACGACGAGGACCAGATCACCGTCAACCTCAAGCAGGGTGAAACCCTCAACCTGGACCACAACCTGGCGGTGGGCCACGTCACCATGGAGTACTCGGTCAACGGCGGCGCTTTCATTGCCATCGCTGACGGCCAGACCATCACCGCTTCGGCGGACGGCACATACCAGATTCACATCACCAATATCGACGACGGTGGTCCGGGTAACAGCGGCAAGGGCTCGGAAAACTACCAGTTGACCATGACCGTCAACTACGCCGGGGCTCATGACAGCACCCCGGATTTCCACGGCACCTACACCGCCAACGACAACCATGGCGGCAGTGATAGCGCGGCCGTGACCATCAGCTATCAGGATGGCCATACGCTGACCGGCACTTCGGGCGATGACGTACTGGTGGCGGGCACGGGCAACAACGTCATCAATGCCGGCGACGGCAACGACGTACTCACCGCAGGTTCAGGCAACAACGAGTTGCACGGTGGCGCCGGCAATGACTTGCTGTTCAGCGGAGCGGGCAACGACCTGCTCGATGGCGGCACCGGCAACGACACCGCGAGCTACGCCCATGCCGCCGCCGGAGTCACCGTCAACCTGAGTCAGCTCACCGCGCAAGACACCCTTGGCGCCGGCACCGACACCCTGACCGGCATCGAAAACCTCACCGGCTCAAACTTCAACGACAGCCTCATGGGTGACAATAACAGCAACATCATCAACGGCGGTTTGGGTAACGATGTGCTCAACGGCGGGGGCGGCGACGACTTCCTGATCGGTGGCCTGGGCAACAACACCCTCACTGGAGGCAGCGGCGCTGACGCCTTCCAGTGGCTCAAAGGCAACAGCGGTCACGACGTCATCACCGACTTCACCCCGGGCACCGACAAACTCGACCTGTCGCAACTGCTGCAAGGGGAAAACGGCACCGCGGCGTCGCTGGATGACTACCTGCACTTCACTGTCAGCGGCAGCGGCGCATCGGTCATCACCAGCATCGACGTCAGCGCCATGGCCGGCGCTACGCCGAACCAGACCATCGACCTTGCCGGCGTGAACCTGGCCAGTCATTACGGCGTCACACCGGGAGCGGGTGGTGTGATTGCTGGCGGTCACGATACCGCGACGATCATCAACGGCATGCTCAATGATCATTCGTTGAAGGTGGATACTGTGTGATCTGAAAGTACAAACCCCGCCATTTCTTTGGAAAGAAATGGCGGGCTTTTTGTTGTTTGGGGTTTTGAACGTCAACAGATCGCAGCCTTCGGCAGCTCCTACAGATTCGGTGTTCACCGCCTTATCGCGGTTGAGCACAATCGCGCGTAGGAGCTGCCGAAGGCTGCGATCTTTTGATCTACCAACCCTGTGCCGCTGAAGCAAAAAAGCCAAGCCCGGATTCAGATATCCGGCCCTGGTTTTTTGTTGGGGCTTAGGGCCTCTTCGCGGGCAAGCCTCGCTCCTACGGGGGGACGTGGCATCAGTGCCCTGCACATCAGTAGGAGCGAGGCTTGCCCGCGAAGCTTTTGACTCAGGTTGTTTCGTTCAGGTATTTGCCCACGGTCGCCACGTTGTCGAGCGAGTACTGCTTGCTCAGGTTGGCGATCATTTTGTTCAGGGCTTCGGTCACGTTGAACTGATTGGTGGAGCTGTCAGTGTTCTGCTCGCGGCCGGCTTGCAGGGCGGTTTTCAGTTCATCGCTGCTCACGCCACCGCTGCTGTCGCTGTCCAGGATCTTGAGCAGTGCGGCGCTGGTGTCGGTGCTGGTCGACGAGGTGCTGTCGCTGGCCAGGGCGCTGCTCAGTTCGGTGGCGGTGACACTGCCGTCGCTGTCGGTATCGAGCTGGCTGAACAGCTCTTCGCTGGACATCTGCTGAGGTGGCGGTGGCGGCGGGGTCAGGCTGGCGACAAGTTCGTCCTGGCTGACAGTGCCGTCTTCGTTCTTGTCCAGGGCCGAGAAGATTTCCGAGCTGTCGGCCGTGCTGCCGGCATTGCTCAGGCCGCTGCTCAGTTCATCGCTGCTGATGGCGCCGTCGCCGTCAGTGTCCAGAGCGCTGATCAGCGCGTCGGCCAGTTCGGTGCTCGGTGCCTGATCATGCGGCGGTGGCGGCGGAGGGGCCATCGCGGCCATTTCCTCACTGCTCAGGCTGCCGCTTTCGTCGCTGTCCAGGTCGCTGAAGTTCTTGCTCAGGCTGACCAGCAGACCGTCGTCGGTTTTCTGCGCCAGGGCGCTCGTGAGCTCGTCCTGATCCACCGCGCCGTCGCTGTTGCTGTCGAGTTTGGCGAGCAATTCTTTCTGGAATTGCTGGTTACGGGCACTGTTGGTGGAGGTGCTGCTGGTGCTGGTATAGCTCGTGTAGTTACTGCTGATACTACCGATCATTAGGCTCACTCCTTATTGGAAACCGGTGGGTACACCGGCTAATCCAGCCTCAAGGGGCAAGTTGTCGTGGGTATGTGGGATTTGTACCGATTGGTACACACACTTGTCCGATCAGACCCGGACCCTGTGGGAGCGAGCTTGCTCGCGATGACGGCAGTACATTCAAAATCAATGCGACTGACACACCGCTATCGCGAGCAGGCTCGCTCCCACATTGGATTTGTGTGTGATTTAGAGGCGGGGCAGGCGAATGACGGCGGTTAAACCACCACCGGAAGTCTCTTCCAGACTCAACTGCCCACCCAACCGCTCCGCTGCTTCCCTTGCGATGGTCATGCCCAGGCCGACGCCGCCGGAGTTGCGATTACGTGAACCTTCCAGGCGAAAGAATGGCTCAAACACCGCTTCACGTTTATCCGCCGCGATACCCGGGCCATGGTCGATGACCCGGATCACCAGTTCCTCGCGACTGTCCTCAAGCGTGATCAGCGCGTCCCCGGCATAACGCAAGGCGTTGTCCAGCAGGTTATTGATGCACGAGCGCAAGGCCATCGGCTGAACCTGCAACGGCGCGCAATGGCCGCTGGCCTGGACGTTGGCGCCCTGGTCCTGGGCGTTTTCGCTCAGGGATTCCACCAGCGCCTGCACGTCCATCCATTGTGGCGCCTCACTGGTGCGCTGTTCGTGCAGGTAGGTGAGGGTGGAATCGAGCATGCCGATCATGTCGTCCAGGTCCTGACGCATCTGGCCTTGCAGCTTGTCGTCATCGATCTTCTCCAGCCGTAGCTTGAGTCGCGACAGCGGCGTGCGCAGGTCATGGGACACCGCGCCAAGCATCCGCGAGCGCTGCTGCATCTGTTCAAGAATGCGCTTCTGCATCAGGTTGAAGGTGTGCGCCGCTTGTCGCGCTTCCCGTGGGCCCGACTCATCCAGCGGCGGGCTGTCGAGATTTTCACTCAGGCGCTCGGCGGCATCGCTCAGGCGTTGAATCGGGCGGGTCAGCAACTTGGCGCCGTACCAGGCGGCGATGATCAGCGAGACAAACTGAAAGGTCAGCGGCACCAGCGGCCCGCCGAACCACGGCCGTGGCGGCCGGTTGCCGAAGCGCGGGTCCGGTGGTGGGCGTTGTCCGTCGAAGCGCTCGGAAAATTCCGGCGGAGGAGGAGGGGGAGGCGGTGGACCGTAATGCTTGAACCAGAGGAACGCCAACAGGTGCGCGAGTACGATCGCCAGCAGCAGCACGCCAAACAGGCGGCCGAACAGCGTATCGAAGCGCGCACGCATCAGCCGATGTCTCGTGCGTCGAACAGGTAACCCTCGCCGCGAACGGTCTTGATCAGTTGTGGCGCTTTCGGATCGTCACCCAGTTTCTGGCGCAGGCGCGAGACGAGCAAATCGATGCTGCGATCAAACGCTTCGATCGAGCGACCGCGGGCGGCGTCCAGCAGTTGTTCGCGGCTGAGTACCCGGCGCGGACGTTCGATGAACACCCAGAGCAAACGGAATTCGGCGTTGGACAACGGCACCACCAGGCCATCGGCGGCGATCAACTGGCGCAGCACGCTATTGAGGCGCCAGTTGTCGAAGCGAACATTCGCACGCTGTTCGGTGCGGTCGTCGCGCACCCGACGCAGAATGGTCTGAATCCGTGCGACCAGCTCCCGCGGCTCGAATGGCTTGGCCATGTAGTCGTCGGCACCCAGTTCCAGGCCGATGATCCGGTCGGTGGGTTCGCAGCGGGCGGTGAGCATCAGGATCGGGATATCCGATTCGGCGCGCAACCAGCGGCACAGCGACAAACCGTCTTCGCCGGGCAGCATCAGGTCGAGCACCACCACGTCGAAATGCTCGGCTTGCAGCGCCTGACGCATAGCGGCGCCATCGGTGACACCGCTGGCGTGGATATTGAACCGGGCCAGGTAGTCGATCATCAGTTCACGGATCGGGACGTCATCGTCTACGATCAGGGCGCGAATGCTCCAGCGTTTATCGTCGGCCGGCGCTTTTTGATCGTCGTTCAGAGGTGCTGGGGAGTTGTGCATGCGTGCGTTCATCTGCCAGATAGGCTGCCAACCACAAAGATAGGCTGCGAGGTTGTGGCTTCAGCATAGGCGTCCGGCCGTGAGGCGGGAAGTGCTGTAGGACCTGTTGCGGCTGCCGAGGGTAGCGCTGAAGGGTGTTGTGGGCGTGTCGTGTGTGTACCGAACTCGACACAATTGCCGCAGGAGCTAGTCTTGTCTAAGCCGCGACGACGAATTACCGATCATCGGGTCCCGCAGCGGCGCTGGTTCCGCTACAATGCGCGCCGATTTCGACTTGCCTGAGAGCCCACTCATGTCCGCCTGCCAGACGCCTATCATCGTCGCCCTGGATTTCCCTACCCGTGACGCCGCACTGAAGCTGGCCGATCAGCTGGACCCGAAGCTGTGCCGGGTCAAAGTCGGTAAAGAACTGTTCACCAGTTGCGCCTCGGAAATCGTCGGCACCTTGCGCGACAAAGGCTTCGAAGTGTTCCTGGACCTCAAGTTCCACGACATTCCGAACACCACCGCCATGGCCGTCAAGGCTGCCGCGGAAATGGGCGTGTGGATGGTCAACGTGCACTGCTCCGGCGGTTTGCGCATGATGGCCGCCTGCCGTGAAGTGCTTGATCAGCGCAGCGGCCCGAAACCGTTGTTGATCGGCGTGACCGTGCTGACCAGCATGGAACGTGAGGATCTGGCGGGTATCGGTCTGGACATCGAGCCGCAGGAGCAGGTGCTGCGCCTGGCCGCGCTGGCGGAAAAGGCCGGGATGGACGGTCTGGTCTGCTCGGCCCTGGAGGCCCGGGCACTGAAAACCGCGCACCCGTCGCTGCAACTGGTGACCCCGGGGATTCGTCCGGCGGGCAGCGCCCAGGACGATCAGCGCCGCATCCTGACCCCGCGTCAGGCGCTGGAGGCCGGTTCCGACTACCTGGTGATCGGTCGTCCGATCAGCCAGGCGGCAGATCCGGCGAAGGCGTTGACCGATGTAGTGGCAGAGCTCGCTTAATCGGCGCTCGCTAAAACCATTCGCGGGCAAGCCTCGCTCCTACAGGTTATGCGCCAATTTTGATATCGCGCATAACCTGTAGGAGCGAGGCTTGCCCGCGAAGCTTTTAAACCTTCAACACCAACTTCCCGAAATTCTCGCCGCTGAACAATTTCATCAGCGTCTCCGGGAATGTTTCCAGTCCTTCAACGATATCTTCCTTGCTCTTGAGCTGCCCCTTGGCCATCCAGCCGGCCATCTCCTGCCCGGCAGCGCCGAACTGTGCGGCGTAATCCATCACCACAAAGCCTTCCATCCGGGCGCGGTTAACCAGCAGCGACAGGTAGTTGGCCGGGCCTTTGACCGCTTCTTTGTTGTTGTACTGGCTGATGGCACCGCAAATCACCACCCGCGCCTTCATGTTCAGACGATTCAGCACGGCATCGAGAATATCGCCGCCGACGTTATCGAAATACACGTCGACGCCTTTCGGGCACTCGCGTTTGAGGCCCGCGTGTACATCTTCGTTTTTGTAGTCGATGGCGCCATCAAAACCCAGCTCGTCAATCAGGAATTTGCACTTGTCCGCGCCGCCGGCAATGCCGATCACCCGGCAGCCTTTGATCTTGGCAATCTGCCCGGCAATGCTGCCCACCGCGCCAGCCGCGCCCGACAGCACTACGGTGTCGCCGGCTTTCGGCGCGCCGACATCGAGCAGGGCGAAGTAGGCAGTCATCCCGGTCATGCCCAGCGCGGATAAATAGCGCGGCAGCGGTGCCAGTTTCGGATCGACTTTATAGAAACCTCGCGGCTCGCCGAGGAAGTAATCCTGCACACCGAGGGCTCCGTTGACGTAGTCCCCCACGGCGAAACCCGGATTGTTCGAAGCGATGACTTTGCCCACGCCCAATGCACGCATCACTTCGCCAATGCCGACCGGCGGAATGTAGGACTTGCCCTCGTTCATCCAGCCACGCATGGCCGGGTCCAGGGACAGGTATTCGTTCTTGACCAGAATTTGACCCGCCGCCGGTTCGCCGACCGGTACTTCTTGATAGGTAAACGTCTCGCGGGTGGCTGCCCCCACGGGACGTTTGGCGAGCAGGAACTGGCGATTGGTCTGGGTAGTCATGACAGGCACTCAAGATGAATGAAGTCTTGTTGATAGACCTTCATGGGCGATGTCGCAAGGTTGGCTGATGCTGCGAATGCACATCGATCCAGTGCGGTGATAGTCATGGCAGCGGTTCTATCACTGCAACTCATGGGCGCCCAACCGGCCTTCTGATAGTGCTGCCGCGCCATATGCCCCTGTGACTAGACTGGGCACACGCGATCCCCCGCATTCTTCCCTCCGAGGACATAACAATGAGCATGACGTTTTCCGGCCAGGTCGCCGTTGTGACGGGCGCGGCCAATGGTATTGGCCGCGCGACCGCTTTGGCATTCGCCGCCGAAGGTTTGAAAGTGGTGGTCGCCGATCTGGACGCGGCCGGTGGTGAAGGCACTGTGGCGCTGATTCGCACCGCCGGCGGTGAAGCGACCTTCGTGCGGTGCAACGTCACGGTGGAAAGCGATGTAAAAAATCTGATGGACGAGGTTGTAAATACCTACGGCCGTCTCGACTATGCCTTCAACAATGCCGGTATCGAAATCGAGAAAGGCAAACTGGCTGAAGGCACGATCGATGAGTTCGACGCGATCATGGGCGTCAACGTCAAAGGCGTCTGGTTGTGCATGAAGTATCAGTTGCCGTTGCTGCTGGCCCAGGGCGGTGGCGCGATCGTCAACACCGCTTCGGTCGCCGGCTTGGGCGCTGCGCCGAAGATGAGCATTTACGCAGCCTCCAAGCACGCGGTGATCGGCCTGACCAAATCGGCGGCCATCGAATACGCCAAGAAAAAGATTCGCGTGAATGCGGTGTGCCCGGCAGTGATCGACACCGATATGTTCCGTCGAGCCTACGAAGCGGACCCGAAAAAGGGCGAGTTCGCCAACGCCATGCACCCGGTCGGGCGTATCGGCAAGGTCGAAGAAATTGCCAGCGCGGTGCTGTACCTGTGCAGCGATGGCGCGGCATTCACCACCGGTCATTCGCTGGCGGTGGATGGTGGGGTCACGGCGTTTTAACTTTTTAGGTCGTGATGCAGAATCAGGCACACCTACCTTTGTGGCGAGCGAGCTTGCTCGCGCTGGGCTGCGTAGCGGCCCCAAAATCTTGTGAGTGCTACGCACTCAAGCGGGAGCAAGCTCCCTCGCCACAGGTATCTCAGCACTACATACATCGGCGTTGATTCCGTGAAGACGCCGATCAATGTGTTTCAAATGATTAGATCTGAGGGTTTTGGCGGTGTTGTCGCACATCCCCTGGAGCGCTCCTGTGATTAACTGTTCCCCGCAAAACGGACAGGAGTTTGCTTGCTCATGGAGTTGAGAATCGATCGGGAGGCATTGGTGCCTGTCGTGCAGCAAATCGTCGACGCATTGGCCGACTGGCTCCGTCGCGGCGAGGTGACGCCGGGGGGGCGTTTGCCTTCCGTACGACAAATCGCGCGGATCAATCTGCTCAGTCAATCCAGTGTCGTCGAGGCCTGTGAACGGCTGGTGGCTCAAGGGGTACTGGAGACGCGTAACGGGGCGGGTTTCTTTGTCGCGGCAACGGTGCTGGCCGCTCAGGAGCAACGCGATCTTCCCTGGTTCGAAGGGGTTGAGGAGAAGCAAAGCGGCCATGTCGAGGAACTGAAACTGGGTTGCGGCGGCCTGCCCGAAAGCTGGCGCGAGACTGACGACCTTTGCTACGCCATACGCCAGGTCAGCCGCACCGACATGGCCGGGTTGTTCAATTACAGCACGCCACTGGGCCTGCCTGCTTTACGCCAGCAGATCCTCAAACGGTTGAAGCAGCTGAGTATCGAGGTGGATGAAAGCCGAATACTGACCACGGCGGGGGCCAGTCATGGGCTCGATCTGATTGTGCGTACTCTATTCAAACCGGGCGATTGCGTGGTGGTGGAGAGCCCCGGTTATTCGATGTTGTTCGATTTGCTCAGGCTGCACGGGGTCAGCATGATCGAGGTGCCACGAACCCCTCGCGGGCCAGATACCGAAGCACTCGAGGCATTGTTGTTGAGGTACAAACCCCGCGGCTTGTTCATCAACAGCTTTTATCACAACCCCACTGGCAGCTGTTTGACCACGGGGGTGGCTCAGCAGGTCCTGCAACTGGCCAAAAACCATGGCGCGCTGGTGATCGAAGACGACGTCTATGCTGATTTTCACAGCGGTCCCGGCACGCGCCTTGCGGCTCTCGGTATCGATGACAACGTGATCTACGTCGGCAGCTACTCCAAAACCCTCAGCAGTTCATTGCGGGTTGGCTTTGTAGTGGCCAGCGCCGATGTGATTTCGCGACTGGCGCAGGTCAAGATGATCAGCAGCATGGGGGCTTCGGGGTTTAGCGAGTCGGTGCTGGCTTGTCTGTTGGCCAGTGGTGCCTACCGCAAATTGGTGCAGCGTCAGCGCCAGCGTTTAAGCACTGGCAGGGAAGCGGCCTTGCAGGTGCTCGAAGACGCGGAGTGGGAGGTTTTCGGCAAGCCGGCGGGCGGCCTGTTCATCTGGGCGCGATCGCGCAAGTCCGACCGCGCTCAGGTGCGAACTCAGGCGCGGCGTTTTGGTGTCCTGCTGTCTTGCCCGACGGCGTTCAGTCCGAGCGGCCAAGCGGATGACTGGCAGCGCATCAATGTTGCCTATGCCTGTGATCCTCGCGCCCGGGCATTTTTTCAAGCCACCGCCAGGGTCTGTTGACGTTTGGCATCGCAACGCGGTTCGTCACCAAACGTCAACAGACCCTGGGGATCGACCTCGAGCGTTCTGAAAGCGACGCGGGCGTAGCTTTTTGCCATTATTCCGACGCCAGAGACTTGTGTTGGCACAAGCCCGTTGCGAATCTGCATCCACAGACAATGGCAGGGGACTAAGTGCAATGATTTCGGCCGTGCAAGGACGTTTTGCCAACCTCGGTATGGCGAAAAAACTGGGTGTCGGGTTTGTACTGGTACTGCTGTTGACTGCCTTGGTGGCGGCCATCGGCGTATGGTCCCTGCAAACCATCAGTCAGCGCTTCGACGGGCTCAAGCAGATGTCGTCGCTCAACAGTGGTTTGCTCAAGGTTCGCCTGCTCGAGCAGGAATACGCCTTGCACGGTAATCCGAAAACCGCGGACGCCTTGCGCGCCGGGGTAGACGCTCTGATCGCTCTGGCGACCCAGCTCAAGGCCCAGTCAGCGGCCAACGTGCCGGTCATGAATGATGTCGAGCAATCTCTGGGGGCTTATCGCAAGGCTTTTGACGAGTTCGTCTCGCTGAGTCAGGCCAAAGACCTTGCGCTGGAAATGGCCAGTTGGTCGGTATCCAGCGTGGCCAATAACCTGGACGTGCTGCAGGCCGGGCTCACCGATGATGGTGCCTATACCTTGAAGGAATCTGAGGGCAAGGACGGCGCGCAATTCATCGAGCAGGCCAATCAGGTCAGTCAGGTATCGCGGCTGATGTTGCAGGCCATGAACGAAGCGCGCGTACGCCTGGACCAGAGCCGCAAGGGCGACGACAGTGGCGGGCAGGGCAAGATCGAGCAAGCCGATCAGGCACTGACCCAAGCCGGGCAACTGAAAACCACGATCAAGGATGAGGGTTACCAGACCGTCCTCAATGAAGTGTCCGGTCACATCGCCGGTTTCAGTGAAAAACTCGCCGAGTACACCGGGTTACTGGCGCAGGAAAAGACCGTCTACGAGCAACTCCACCAGCGTGCAGCTCAAGTGGTGGAGCGGGTGGATCAGGCCTACGTTGCCGAAGACCTGTCGATGCAGGCAGAGCTGAAAAAGAACTCGCTGTTGATCATCGGCTCTTCGGCACTGGCCTTGCTGGTGGGGCTGATTGCTGCGTGGGTGATCACCCGGTTGATCGTCACGCCGCTGCGCAGTGTGATCCGTGTCGCTCAGCAGATCGCCGCGGGCGATTTGAGTGCAACGATTGAAGTGACCCGGCGTGACGAGATCGGCCAGTTGATGCAAGCCATGCAGCAAATGGGCGCTGGGCTCAGCAATATCGTCAGTGGTTTGCAGGCCGGTATCGAACAGCTGGCAAGCTCTGCTCAATCGCTGTCGGCGGTGACCGAGCAGACCAACCTTGAAGTCAGCAGCCAGAAGGAAGAAACCGAGCAGGTCGCCACCGCAATGAATCAGATGACCGCCACGGTGCACGACGTCGCACGTAACGCGGAAGAGGCCGCCCAGGCGGCACAGACTGCCGACGGTAAGGTCGAAAGCGGTCAGCAGGTGGTGCGTCAGAGCATGGCGCGGATCGAACAATTGGCGGACTCGGCCACCTCGGCCAGCTCCAGCATCGAAAGCCTCAGTGCGGAAATCCAGAACATTGGCACGGTGCTCAGCGTGATCAAAAGCGTCGCCGAGCAGACCAACCTATTGGCGCTCAATGCGGCCATCGAGGCGGCGCGGGCCGGCGAGCAGGGCAGGGGCTTTGCGGTGGTGGCCGATGAAGTTCGGGCACTGGCCAAGCGAACCCAGCAATCGACCGAGGAAATCGAACGGCTGGTCAGTGCCTTGCGCTCGGCGGCGCAGTCGTCGGTGCAGCAGATTCAGAACAGTGGCGAGTTGGTGAAGCTGGCGGTGAGCGATGCGTTGCAGACCGAGAGCGCATTGGGGAGCATTGCGGCAGCGGTGTCGTTGATTCAGCAGATGAACCAGCAGATTGCAGCGGCTGCCGAAGAGCAGAGTTCAGTGGCCGAGGAGATCAATCGCAGTGTCACCAGTATTCGCGCCAGTGCGGATCAGTCGTCGCTGGCGATGCGGGGCAATGCGGCGTCGAGTATTGAGTTGGCGCAGCTGGGGGTTGAGCTGAAGGGGATGGTGGGGCATTTCAGGTTGTAGGGGCTGCCCTTCATCAATACCAACGCAAAAAAAAGCCACCTGACCCGGTGGCTTTTCAGCATTTTCACGATCAGTCGTAGATCACTTTTTTCTTCCAGTCGGCATCAGCCTCGACGTCTTTGAGGCCTTCGGTCAATTGGTTCACCTCGCCTTCAACCGGAGCGATCTTGTCCATGACCTGGGCGTTGGCGCGGGCCAGGAGCTTCTCCAGGTATTCCAGCTGCTCTGCGTAAACCTGCGGTTCCTGTTGTTTGCGCAGGTATTGAACACCGCGTTCAAAGGCAAGGCGAGCCTGGCCGGGCTGGTTCTGTTGCAGAGAATGCTGGCCCAGGTTATTGAAGAATTCGATGTGCAGCAGGACCAGGATGTGGCGGACCTCGCGGATCCAGCGCTTGGCTTCGTTGGTCGGCAGGAAACCGTCCTGTGCCGCGCGGGTGATCTGGCCATGCAGGGCTTCGAGCAGGAAGCGCACGTCTTTGGCCTTGGCTTCGGTCTGGATCGGTGCCGGCGGGTTGTTGACCGGGATCGATTCGCCCTGGGCGACCAGGGCACTCAGCTCGGTAATCCGAGCCTTCAACGTGGCATTGGTTTTTTCCAGGTTCAGCAGGCGCTGGCAGACGTTCAGTTCCAGACGGGTCAACAGCAGCTTGAGCGCCGGTGTCATCAATTGACCGGGGAAGGTCTCGGTGATTTCGCCGCAGCGACGCAGGCGGTCGTTGAGCTCAACCTTGGTGCGGGCCTTTTCCAGCTTGTTGTTTTCCACCACATGGTTCATGTAGCCAATGGCGATCAATAGTGCGATCCCGGCTACGACTAGCAGGGTGATCATGAGTGGTGTCACCGGTAAGACCTCTTTATGGGGTTCGCGTGCGAGTCGAGTGTAGTGGCTTGGCATTTGGGCGCATAGGGCCGCTCGACGAGTTGAATCGGCTACAGCTCTGCTTATATCGGCCGTATTGCTGCATATATAAGTAAATAGCGTGCGAGGTGCACATTGCCATCATCTCGGCGCGGACTATAGCGTCTTGATGGATGCCAGAATATAGGTGCCCACGGTCAGGCGACGGAAAAGCCCGAATCGCTGCTGAAAGCAGGGCGAAGTCATTGATTTAAATAAATTTATATCTGGGGGTTGACGACCCCTCAATCCATCCATAGAATGCGCGCCACTTACAGCGTAAAGCACACAGCGAAACGCGGTAGGGAGTGAATGTTGTACGTGTGTCCCCTTCGTCTAGTGGCCTAGGACACCGCCCTTTCACGGCGGTAACAGGGGTTCGAGTCCCCTAGGGGACGCCAATGCGGGAATAGCTCAGTTGGTAGAGCACGACCTTGCCAAGGTCGGGGTCGCGAGTTCGAGTCTCGTTTCCCGCTCCAGTTTTAAACGGCTTTGCTTTCGGGCAGGGCTGAGTGAAACCAGAACCAAATCTTCGGATGCGGATCTGGGCACCGAAACACACACCATGTGTTCCGGGCAGCGTGTCCCCTTCGTCTAGTGGCCTAGGACACCGCCCTTTCACGGCGGTAACAGGGGTTCGAGTCCCCTAGGGGACGCCATTTGCGGGAATAGCTCAGTTGGTAGAGCACGACCTTGCCAAGGTCGGGGTCGCGAGTTCGAGTCTCGTTTCCCGCTCCAAATTCAAAAAAACGCCGCTCATTGAGCGGCGTTTTTTTATGCGCGTTATTTGTCATTTTCATTGATTGGAATAAAAACTTCGGGTAATCCGTAGCAGCTGCCGAGCCTCGCAGGCTCGGCAGCTGCTACAAGCAGAATGCAGTTTCTATGCGCCTAAAAAACCGTCTCAATTTCCGAGGCTTTGCACCAGGCTTTCGAGCGCTTGCGTGGTTGTATCCTCCAGCGCCGGTTGCGCTGCTACCGCTCTGAGTTGGCAGGTCAAACGGTATTCGCTGGGCGTGCAGTTGACGAACTGCTTGAAGGCGCGAGCGAAGTACGACGGATCCTTGAAGCCGGCCTCATAGCCGATGCTGGTAATAGGCATCTGGCTATTGTCGAGCAGTTGCTTGGCGAAGCTCATGCGCTTGTCCAGGATGTAATCGGTGAAGCCAACGCCATTGGCTTCCTTGAACAGGCGGCTGAAGCGAAAGGTCGTCATGCCGCAGCGCTTCGCTAAATCCCTCTGATCGATGCTGTCCCGAAAGTGCTGATCGATGTACAGCATGATGTTGCTCAGCGCCTGGTGTTTTTGGTGTCCCGCGGTCAACCGGATGCTGTCCGGCAGGGTCGGGGAGTGATCGATCAACGATGTCTGGCGCTGGCCGTTGGCATTTCGGCGCAACTCGCACAACTGCACCACGGCTGTCAGATAGCGCTTCCTCTCGGTGGCCGAGAGCGGGAGCACCATGTATTCCCAGACACTGGAGCGCATGGCCCAGACAGCCAGTTCTTCCGAGTGCTGCACGGTGAACATGGTGATCGGGATGGTAGGAGTGGTGCGTTTGATCTCCAGCAGCAGCCTCAAGCCTGGTGTGTCGGGGCGATCAAAATGGATGCAGATCATGTCTGCCTGTTCGCCGTGGGGCAACACGGCGTTTTTTGCCAATTTGCAGTCGCAGGCGCTCTCGAACTGCGCGATGAGTTCCTTGGTGGAGCGATCGTGGGTCTGATCGAACCACAGTAGCGATGGCCTTTTGGTCAAATTGGACGTCATGTCTCTACTCTGCGGTTCTTCGTGCCGTTCTCGGTGAGTAGTATTGCTAACGTGCTATCACTTTGCAGAATAAATGCTGATAAGAAAGACGGAAGTTAGTTCTATTCGCTCTATGTGTTGCCTGAAGTCGGTCTACGGCGACTGTTTGTTGGCGTGGCTTGGCAACACCCGGTACCCACCGCTTGTCGCTTGTGAATCAATGGCAATCGCCTTTGCCTGCCACCCCTCGTTTTGCCCCCTCTTAATACTTCTTCAAGGGCCAATGACCCGTATTTGGTTCACCCGCAAAAAAGTCCTAGTGATGTGCAAAATCTTCCTAACGCCCATGCCTTGCCCCTGACTAGTGTTGCATCCAGGCAGCACAGAACGTACTGCCTCCGGAAAAACAACATTCGAGTGAGGTGGGCAAAATGATCATGCAAACAATCAAGGCTTCGGTAGTGAAGTTCGCCAAAGACGAAGACGGCCTGACCATTGTGGAATACGCAGTGGCGGGTGGGCTGATTACGGTGGCTGTTGTCGCGGCGTTCACGCTCCTTGGCGGCGTGGTAGATACCAGAATCCGGGCAATTTGTAACGCCATTATTCCTGGTACTTGCTGATAACAACAACTCTGTTAGGGAGATACGCAATGTCCATGGAACAGCTGGTTGCGACCGTTTTGCTGATAGGACTGCTGGGCGTGGCGGTGGTGAGCGACTTGCGTCGCCACCGCATTCCCAACCTGCTGATCCTGGTAGGTCTGGCCTTGGGATTGGCCGGCCAGACTTATTCAGGTGGGATCAGTGGGATGGGGGACGGCCTGATGGGCCTCCTGATCGGTTTTTCGCTGTTCCTGCCCATGTATGCCCTGGGCGGCATGGCTGCCGGCGACGTCAAGCTGATGGCCATGGTTGGCAGTTTCCTACCCCCCCATTACGCCTTGTGGGCTGTGTTCTTCAGTCTGCTATGGGGAGGCTTGTGCGGTTTCCTGATCGTGCTGGTGCGCGGTCAATTATTGCAGACCCTGGGACGTTATCGGTTGATGCTTCGGGCGCGGTCTTATATGGCCCCGAGTTCGGAGGAGGTGGCCGGTAAGCCCTTTCCTTATACGGTTGCGATCCTGCTCGGGACGTTGAACAGCGTCTACTGGCAACTCGTTGCCGCTGGATTTGGAGGTTAGTCATGCACGTCATCGTCGATAGTGATGCCTACCCCAGTGATCGAGAAGCGGTGCAACGACTGGCTCCTCAGCCGTGCAATATTCGCGAAACTGGTCTGTCCGACAGTTTTCTCGGTGAGTTGGTGTGCAAGCATTTGTATGACGCCGGCGTGCTGGACATGCCGCGGCTGGTGGAGCGCCTGGCGCTGACCGGCGCTGTACTTGAAGAAGTCCTGGCGTTCTTGCGCAAGGATGGCCGTGTCGAAGTGCTCGGCCAGATGGGGCAAGCCAGTGGGCAGATGCTGCGTTATGGCCTGACCGAACGTGGTCGCAGTGCCGCCCGCGATGCCTTGTCGCGCAGTGGCTACATCGGCGCGGCACCCTTCCCGGTGAGTTCCTACCGCTCCCTGATCAAAATCCAGACCATTCACCATGGCCGCATCAACTCCAACGATATGCACAACGCCCTTGCTGGCGTGGTGCTTACCGAAGGGATGCTCGATCAGTTGGGCGTGGCGCTGAACTCCGGGCGCGCGATCATGATTTATGGCCCTGCGGGTACCGGCAAGACTTATGTCAGCAGTCGGCTGATTCGTCTGTTCGCCGAAGCCATCTGGGTGCCTCACGCCATCGTGATCAATGAGTCGGTGATCGAGATCTACGATCCGCAAGTACATCAGCGGCTCGATGAAAACGGTCAACAGAACAATCTGATGCTCAACGAAGGGATCGACCGTCGACTGCTGTGCTGCAAACGCCCGATCGTGATTACGGGCGGCGAGCTGAGCATGGAACAGCTGGACGTTCGCTATGACCCCTACACCCGTCAATACCAAGCCGCCTTGCAACTCAAGGCCAGTAATGGCCTGTTCATCATCGACGACATGGGACGCCAGCGCATGGCTCCGGCCGAGCTGTTGAATCGCTGGATCGTACCCATGGAAGAGAAGCGCGACTTCATCAACCTAGGCGGCGGTCGGCATTGTGAGCTGCCGTTCGATTTGATTCTGGTGTTTTCCACCAACCTCAATCCCCTGGAGCTGGCCGATGAGGCCTTCCTCCGCCGGATTGGCTACAAGCTGCAGTTCGGTTACCTGAAGCCTGAGGAGTACGAAAAGATCTGGCGTCAGGAAAGCGAGCGCCTGGGCATTCCTTTTGACCCGCTGCTGCTGCGTTATGTATTGCAAAGGCTTTATGCAAGTGAAGGCATGCCCTTGGTGCCTTGCCACCCCCGCGATCTCCTGAACATGGCCCTCGACCGTCAGCGTTACCTGGGCGGTTCCGGAGCCCTGTCGCCGCAGGAGCTGGAATGGGCCTGGCACAACTATTTCGTCCAGCTCGACTTTCTTTGAAGCGGAGATACTGACATGAGCTCTCGTACTGTTTCCCTGATAGGCATTTCTCTGGTCATGGGCCTTGGGGCTGCATGGATGGCCGATTCCTGGCTGAGCGCACGGCTCAATGCCAGCCCGGATGACCACCTTCGAAGCGTGGTAGTCGCCACGGTCGAGATTCCATTCGGGCAGATGGTCGAGGCTCAACAAGTCACGACCATGCGCATGCCCATAGATACGATACCGGACGATGCTTTCGACTCTACCGACAAAGCAGTAGGCAAGATCGCAACGTTCGACATCCTGAAGGGCGACATCATGCGCGGCGCGCGCCTGAGCGAGCATCTGGGGGGCAGTACCCTGGCGTCTCTGATTGCGACAGACAAACGTGCCATCTCGGTACGCGTGGACGATGTGGTCGGCGTGGGCGGATTCCTCTTGCCGGGTAACCGGGTCGATGTGCTGGCAACCAAACGCACTGATGGCAGCGGCAACAACGCCGTGTCCAAGACCATCCTCGAGAACTTGCGGGTGTTGGCGGTGGACCAGACGGCGGGTACCGACAAGACCCAACCGGTGGTGGTGCGCGCAGTAACGCTTGAGATGACGACCGCAGAGGCTGAAACCCTGGTCACCGCGCAAACGGAAGGGAAATTGCAACTGACCCTGCGCAATCCGCTGAACGCCGAGAAAAAAATCGCGACCGTTGCGCCTGCCGCACCGGTCATGGCGATGGCCGCTGCCCCAGCGCCAAAACGCGTGGTGCGCCGCGGTAATGGCGAGGGAGGCGGGTCTATCACCATTATCCGCGGGACCCAAGCCAGTGTAGTCAAGCATTGACAGAGCGGTAGGGCAGCTGGGCACCCAGGCATTGGCGGTGCCGATCCGGATCAGTTTCGGCAAATGAGGGCTTGATGATGAATCTTCGTATTCGGCAGCCGTTCACTGCGACGCCAAGGCGCCAGGAAGGATCGGTGAGCGTGTTGATGGTAATCGCGTTGGCGGCGATTTTAATGATGGCGGGTTTAACGCTCGACGTGGGCCACATGCTGTTGAACAAGACGCGCCTGCAGAACGCTGTAGACGCTGCCGCCCTGAGTGGCGCCAAAACCCTGAGCCAGGTGGAAGGTGGTAGCAACCCTGCCAGCGTAACGCGCACTGCCGCGCTCAATACGCTGGCGCAAAATGCCAATGCCATGGGTAATAGCGAATTGGCCACGGCGATGGTTGGCAACGCAGGCTTCGCGGTAGTGGAACTGGCAAGCAGCGTCTATGGCCCATTTACCTATCCGGGGCCTGCGGATGCCAAATATGTTCGGGTATCGGTACCGAACTATGGCCTGACAGGATTTTTCTGGAACTTCGTCCAGACATTCGGCACTAGCGGCTTGGGGAACAAAGCAGTGTCGGCGATCGCCACCGCAGGCCCCAGCCCTACCAGCCCCTGTGATCTCGCACCTTTGATGGTCTGTGGCGATCCGGCTCAATACGACCCGGACGCCGGTATGTTCTGGGGCTTCCAATTTGGTGATTTGCAAGTATTGAAGTCGGCTGCCGGCAATTCGTCCCCCATTGGTCCAGGCAACTTTCAGTTGCTCGATTTTGGTTCGGGCGGCAGTTCGGTCAGGACAGATATGGCCGGAGGCGGCTCGATCTGCCGCAACGTGGGGGAAAATGTCCAGACCAAACCCGGCAACACGGTGGGCCCTGCGTCTCAAGGCTTGAATACGCGCTTCGGCATCTACAACGGCCCGGTCAGTGCCTCGGCCTATCCGCCCGACCTGGTGACCACGTCCAGCAATCCCGCGATCACTTACGACGACTCAGTTTCCCCTCCACAAATGAAATACCAGGGGCAAACCGTCACCTCGAACAACGGCGATCTCACGGCGGGCGGCAACGCGATACAGGACTACAACGACTGGCGTGTGAGTGCTGCGGCCTGTGTGGCAGGGTCCGGCAGTGACTGTCAGAGCAACGGGGTGTTCGAGCGCCGGATGCTGAAAATCGTGGTGGGCAACTGCACCGGCCAACAGGGCGGTACCACCTCGATCCCTGTCCTGGGTTTTGGTTGCTATTTCGTGGTGCAGCCAATGAGTAACGGCGGCACGGAAGCGCAGATCTTCGGCCAGTTTGTGAAGGAGTGCGAAGGCGACAATGTGCCCGGTCCTAATCCGACGAACGATTCCGGCCCGCAGATCATTCAGCTCTACAAAACCTATCTCAACGGCAGCGGCACTCCGAGCACAGACTCGTAGGAGGCGTCATGAGACTTCATTCGTTTAAACATCCGCGGCGCCAGCAGGGCCTGGCCATGGTGGAATTCACCCTCGCCCTGCCGGTGCTGCTGTTGTTGCTGCTGGCTCTCGGTGAGTTCGGCCGCATGCTCTACCAGTACAACGTACTGCTGCAGGCCAGCCGTGATGCCGACCGTTTCGTCGCCAGCCAAGCCTGGAACTCGACGCTTGGTGCGGTCTCCCTGAGCAATACGCTGCAGACCCAGACGAAAAACGTCGCGGTCTATGGCGTGCCTAGCCAGACCGGAACCCCAGTGATATCCGGATTGACGGCCAACAACGTGGTCGTCGCCGCCGTGGGCACCGACCATGTGCGAGTCACCATCACTTTTACATTCTGCCCGGTGATTGGCGGTGGCAATTGCACCGGATCGCTTCCCGGGTTTTTCGGTAATCCGATTGCGCTGAGCATTCCGCTGGTCGCCACCACTGTCATGAGGGCACTGTAATGAATCGCAAACGCATGCAAGGCACCTATGTGGTGGAGTTCGCCATCATCGGCGCGCTGATATTCACGCTGTTGTTCGGCGCGTTGGAAATCGGCCGCCTGTACTTCACGATCAATGCGCTAGATGAAGTCGTGCGCCGTGGTGCGCGCCTGGCGTCGGTGTGCAATATCAGTGATCCGGTGGTGTTGCGGCGGGCTATCTTCAATGCCGCGACCGACGCCGGTGCGAGCCAGATCATCACCGATCTGGCCACCACCAACTTGACGTTGACCTATCTGGACGTAAACGGCGCTCAGGTGGGCAACCCCGCCGACACGAGTGGAGTCAACGGTTTTCGTGCCATCCGCTATGTCCAGTTGAGTCTGCAAAACTTCGTTTTCAATCTGTTTATTCCCGGGTTCGGCGTGCCCATTACCCTGCCTACATTCAGGGCAACCTTGCCACGCGAAAGCCTTGGGCGTCATTCCGATTCCGGGGAGATCACACCATGCTGAATACCAAGGAAACTCCAGTCTCCAGTTCGACTGGCAAAGCCGGGCTCCGGTTGCTGATTAGCAGCCGTGACGCCACCTCTTTGCGCGACCTACAGAGTGTCTGCCAACGCATGCCCTGCCTGGAGGTGAGCACTCGCCTGGTGAGTAACGGGCATGTCGACCCGCTCTACGGCCTGGACCGGATGCCCGATCTGTTGCTGTTGCGCGTCAGTCACCTGTGGCGTGAGGAGCTGGCGGCGCTGTTGCTGCACCCGGCCCATGAGCGTCCGCCGATGTTGGTCTGCGGTCTGCTGAGTGATCAGGAAGGCATGCGAATGGCGATGCAGGCCGGCGCCCGTGACGTACTGCCCGAGCCCATCGCCGAAACAGAACTGGTTGCCGCCTTGAATCGGCTGGTCATGGAGGTTCGGACCGGCAGTGGGGCGGAAGGGAAATTGATCGCCGTGATGAGCGCTAAGGGCGGCTCCGGCGGAACTCTGGTGGCCTGCAACCTGGCTCAGCAGCTCAGTGCCAGGGGCGGCAGTACCCTGTTGCTGGACATGGACCTGCAATTTGGCAGCGTGACGCATTATCTGGATGTGGCGCAAACGCACAGCCATCTGGAGGTGTTGCACCAGATCGACGGCATGGACAGCGTCGCGCTACGTGGTTTTTGCAGTCACTTCAGCCCCACCTTGCATGTGCTGGGTGGTCGAGCCGGTGAGCTGTGTCTGCCGCAGGATGCCCAACCCGAGCAACTTGACGCCCTGTTGAAGTTGGCCCGCGCCAGCTACGACTGGGTGGTGATTGACCTGCCGCGGCAAATCGACCACCTCACTGGCTCCGTGCTGGAACAGGTGGATCGGGTGTACGTCGTGGTGCAGCAGAGCGTCAGCCATCTGCGCGATGCCAGCTCACTGGTGCGGATTCTTCGCGATGACCTGGGTGTGCGCGGCGATCAATTGCAGATCGTGGTCAACCGCTTTGACAAGTCGGGAGCGATCAGCCTCAAAGATATCGGCGAGGCGCTGCGCTGCACCAATCTGTCGAAAATACCCAACGACTTCAACCTGGTCAGCCAGAGTCAGAACACTGGCGTGCCGTTGGGGCTGCATGCGCCGAAGGCAGCGATCACTGCTGCACTGCGCGACATGACCGAGGACCTGGTCGGTCAACAGGTGGCCGGGAACAAAGGCTTACTCAAACGCGCCTTCAACCGTTTTTTCGGGGGATGACCCATGATCAGCGACTTTCGTAACCGCTTGCGCAAACAGTCCGGTAAACCCGCCGCTTCGTCGGCTACTCAGCTGGGCGACGACCTGCTGGACCCAGCAGAGGAAATAATGGCGTGGGAACGTGCGGCGCCGGACGTTCTTTACGAAACCAGAAGCCAGGTCACCCCGGTTGAGGCCGAGTGGCGGGAAAAGATCTACCAGCAGTTGCTCAAGGTCATGGACCTGTCCTTGCTGGACTCCCTTGAACAGGCCGAAGCCACGCGGCAGATTCGCGACATTTGCCAGCGCCTGCTCGATGAGCATTCGGCGCCGGTAAGTACCACCAGCCGCCAGTTGATCATCAAGCAGATCACCGATGAGGTGCTTGGCCTGGGTCCCCTGGAACCGTTGCTGGCCGATCACAGCGTGTCCGACATTCTGGTCAACGGCTTTGCCTCGGTCTATGTCGAGCGTTTTGGCAAACTGCAAAGGACCGATGTGCGCTTTCGCGATGATCAGCATTTGCTGAACATCATCGACCGCATTGTGTCCAGCCTCGGTCGGCGTATCGACGAATCCTCGCCATTGGTGGATGCCCGACTCAAGGACGGTTCGCGGGTTAACGCGATTATTCCGCCGCTGGCCATCGACGGCCCGAGCATGTCGATTCGCCGCTTTGCGGTGGACCTGCTCAATACCGACAGCCTGATCTCGGTGGGTACGTTGACCCCGGCCATTGCCCTGCTGCTCAAGGCGATTGTCCGCGGGCGCTTGAACGTGCTGATTTCCGGCGGTACCGGCAGCGGCAAGACCACCATGCTCAATGTGTTGTCCAGTTTCATTCCGCAGAACGAGCGGATCGTCACCATTGAAGACTCGGCCGAACTGCAACTGCAGCAGCCCCATGTGGTGCGCCTGGAAACCCGCCCTTGCAACATTGAGGGACGAGGCGAGGTGAGTCAGCGCGAGTTGGTGCGCAACAGTTTGCGGATGCGTCCGGACCGCATTGTGATCGGCGAAGTGCGCGGCGCTGAAGCGCTGGACATGCTGACCGCCATGAACACCGGCCATGACGGCTCCTTGACCACTATCCACGCCAACACCGCGCGCGATGCGCTGGGGCGAATCGAGAACATGGTGTCGATGACCGGGGCGACCTTCCCGATCAAGGCCATGCGGCAGCAGATCGCTTCGGCCATCGATGTGGTGATCCAGCTGGAACGTCAGGAGGACGGCAAGCGCCGATTGGTCAGCGTGCAGGAGATCAACGGCATGGAAGGCGAGATCATCACCATGACCGAAATTTTCTCCTTTGCGCGTCAAGGCATGGGCGAAAACGGCGAGGTGCTCGGTGATTATCGCCCCAGCGGCATGATCCCGGCCTTCCGCGATGTGCTGGCCAAGCGCGGTATCGAGTTGCCGCTCACGATGTTCAGGCCTGAGTGGATGGAGGCACGGCAGTCATGAACAATATTCCTGGTGAATTCATTCTGATGTTCCTTGGCATGGTGTTTATCGCCGTGTTCCTTCTGTCCCAGGGCGTGGTAGTGCCGGTGTTCGGCGAGGCCGGCAAGATGCGCAAGCGCATCCGCGGCCGCTTGCATGTGCTGGAGAAAGCCAACAATCTGCCCAACATGCAGACGGTGTTGCGGCAGAAATACCTGACGCGCTTGTCGCCACTGGAAGCCATGCTCGAGCAGTTGCCCTTCATGGCGAACCTGACACAGGTGATTGAGCAGGCCGGACACGAATATCGGGCCTATCGGGTGTTATTGCTCGGGCTGTTCCTGGGGGCCTGCGCGGGTGTCTCGATCTGGATGATCTCGTCAATCTGGTGGATGGCGCTGCTGGCGGGTTTCGGGGTGTTCTGGTTACCCCTGCTGAAAGTTTTTCGTGACCGTGGCAAACGTTTCGCTGAGTTTGAGGAAGGCCTGCCGGATGCGCTGGATGCCATGTGCCGTGCCCTGCGTGCCGGACACCCGTTCAACGAAACCCTGCGCCTGGTCGCTGAGGAGCACAAGGGGCCAGTCGCCCATGAGTTCGGGCTGACCTTCGCCGATATCAACTATGGCAACGACGTACGCCGGGCCATGCTAGGCCTGCTGGAGCGCATGCCAAGCATGACGGTGATGATGCTGGTGACCTCGATCCTCATCCATCGTGAGACCGGCGGCAATCTGACTGAGGTGCTGGAGCGTCTGAGCCGGTTGATCCGCGGGCGCTTTCGCTTCCAGCGCAAGGTCAAGACCCTGTCAGCCGAAGGGCGGATGTCGGCCTGGATACTGGTGGCCATTCCCTTCGTGCTGGCGGCGGTGATCGTGTTCACCAGCCCTACCTACTTGCCGCTGCTGCTCAATGATCCGATCGGTCATAAGCTGATCTTCATCGCTTTTGGTTGCATGTTGATCGGGATTTTCTGGATTCGCAAAATCATCCGGATTCAGGTTTAAGGGTTATTCGCCATGTGGAGGTACAGGTCATGGATTTTTTACTCGGGTTGTTCAGTCGAGTAACAGGCAATGAGGAGATGGCACGCCTGTTGTTTATCGGTGCGATGAGTCTGAGCGCAGTGCTCGCGATCACCACCGTGATGCTCCTGCTTTTGGGGCTGCAGGACCCTGTGCGGCGTCGTCTGGCGCTGATCAAACGCGGTCATTCGGGGAGTTCAGTCGGGCAGGATGCACCGGGAAATCTACAGTTATTGCTGGAGCGGGTCGGTCAACGCTTTGCCTCGACTGATGCGGGTCAGACGTCCGCTACACAAACCCTGTTGACGCACGCCGGTTACCGCTCATCGTCGGCAATCCAGATGTACTGGGCAGTGCGCCTGTTGTTGCCACTGATATTGGTTGGCCTTACGCTGTTGGCGTTGCCACTGATCCCCAAGCTTTCTTTGATTGCGGGGTTGTCGCTGGTGTTAATGGCAGCTGCTATCGGCTGGCTGGCCCCCGCGCTGTATGTCACAAAGCGTAAGCAAGCCAGGCAGGGCAGGCTGCGTGCCGCCTTTCCGGATGCCCTGGACCTGATGGTGGTTTGCGTGGAGTCGGGCCTGGCCTTGCCCCTGACGATCGAACGGGTGGCTGAAGAGATGTCGGTCAGTCAGGTTGAGTTGGCTGAAGAACTGGCGCTGGTCAATGCGCAAATCCGCGCGGGCATTTCCAGTACCGAGGCGCTCAAGCAACTGGCTGTGCGCACCGGCCTGGAGGACGTACAAGGGTTGGTCAGCCTGCTGGCGCAGAGTATCCGCTTCGGTACCAGCGTGGCCGACACCCTGCGTATCTATGCCGATGAATTCCGTGATCGGCGTACACAGGCGGCCGAAGAAGCGGGGGCGAAAATCGGCACCAAGCTGGTATTCCCTTTGATTTTCTGCCTGTGGCCGAGCTTCTTTCTGATAGCCATTGGCCCCGCCATGATCGGGGTACTCAAGACATTCGGGAAGTAATGAGGTCCTTGCTGTCGAACAGGATGGTCTTGCCAACCGAGCTTGATCTGCACCTTCCTGCCATAGGTTTACACATCCTCTACAGGAGCTGACGCAGGCTGCGACTTTTGATTTTTCTGGCAGGCAATTCGTTGCCCAGGCCTCAGAATCAAAAGATCGCAGCCTTCGGCAGCTCCAGGGTAATCCGGCCAGGTTTGGATAATTCGTAGATGCCATTGCTTTCCTGCACACGACGTCTAGCCCGGCTTTGCAGCCAGGCCACTCTGAACGACGCCAGAGGCTGATCAATCCTTGACGTGCCTCAGTTGCTGATGGTCATTTTCCCCGCTGCATCCTGGTCAAAAAACTCCGGAATCGGGTAGTTGAAGCTGTTCAGCCAACGCTGCATGGCCAGGTCACGTTCGGTGGCCGAAGCGGTTTGCAGTTTAGGCGAGGCCACTACGCCGCGACTCTGTAGCACCAACCACTGTTCGGTGCCTTTTTGTTCCTTCGAAGAGGGGCCCGGTTCAATAGCCCAGGCACTGGTGGACAGGCAAGCCATGCACACGATCAACAGCCTCTTGGTATTCATCTCGACTCCTCGTACGTTTTACTTGGTCGCACTGGATGAGGCAGCGGCTACCTCAGTTCTGCGATTCCCCTCGGAAGCCACCGCCTTTTTAGCAGAAGCCTTGAGTTTTTCCGCGCGGGTTTGAGCCTCTGCGACTTGCTGAGGGTTTAAGCTGGCGCGGGTCACGAGTTCGGAAGCTGCCTTCCAGTTATCCTGATAGATCAGCAGCGTCACCATATTGAGTGCCGCCAGTGAATTGGACTGTTTGAGCTCCATGGCGGTCATGAACTCAAAGCGTGCTTCAGGGATCCGTCGCTGATTGAGGTAGACCACCCCCAGGTCATTGCGCATCCTGTCGTCGGTGGGGGCCATCTTCACCGCACGCTCAAGGTGAGTGGTAGCGTTGGCGTAATCATTTTTGGCCGCGGCCAACTGGCCCAAGCCATGTTCCCCGTCGGCGGCCAGACAGGTGCCGAGCAAGCTTTGATACAACGGCCCCGCCTCGTTACGCCCCATCAAGCGCAGCACCCGAGCCTTGCGCAGGCGAACCTGAACCAGGTTGTCGGGCAAACCTTCAAGATTCGCCAGGCTGGCATACAAACGGCCTTCGCTGACCATGTTGTCGGCCAGGCTCAGGGCCAACTCTTGATCCGAACCGGGCTTGGCACATTCAGGCGGTCGCGAAGGCAGGCCATTGCTGGCACAACCTGCGAGCATTAATGTCGCCGCTATTGCAATGACTGCTTTCATCGAGTGTCCTCTGGCTACAACACGTTGAACGCCAGGCCAATGGCAATAAAGCTGGCTCGGCAAGCGCTCAAGGTCACCGTTACGAGTGAGGGCGAGGCAAGTCTGATTCAGGCTCATTGTGAGAGCCCGGAGCGACTGTCGAAATCGCCATTTTCGAGGAAGAACATACGATAGAAGTTCGGGTCGTAGTTGCGCAGTTGTTCGCCAGGCAATGACGGTAGTTGTGCATTGGCAGCCAGTGGCTGGACCAGATGCGGGGTAACGATCATCAGCAGTTCGCGCTCTTCACGGTTGATGGTGTTGTCGCGGAAGAATGCCCCCAGAATCGGGATATCGCCCAGCCCCGGAAACTTGTTCACCTGGGAGTTGTTGCGGGTGCTGATCAAGCCGCTGATGACGAAGCTTTCGCCGTCGGCCAGGGAGATGCTGGTGTCGGTACGTCGAATGGTCAGCGCCGGAACGATGGTGCCGGCGATGCTCACGGCGTTGGTGAAGTCCAGTTCACTGACTTCCGGCGCCACCTTCAGCGCAATACGGTTTTTCCCGATGATGGTTGGCGTCAGGGTCAGGCGGATACCGAATTCCTTGTACTCGATGGACACGTTATCGCTGCCGGAACTGGGTACTGGAATCGGCACTTCACCACCGGCCAGGAAGCTCGCACTCTGCCCGCTGAGCGCTACCAGGCTTGGCCGTGCCAGGGTGTAGGCGAAACCGCTGCCTTCCAGTGCGTTGATCGACACTAGAGTATCGCTGGACGCAAAAGCGAAGTTGAACATGCCGTTGTTCACCGGCACCGACGGCGTGACAATGCCGCCGATGGTGGGCAAGGTTCTCGGTGATCCGAACAGGAAGTTGCCTTGGCGGCCAAAAATCGAGGCATTGGCTTCCTTGAGTTTGGTCCGGCTGACTTCAACGAAGCGGATGTCAGTTTGCACCTGGATCGGCAACAGCGGATCTTCGGAAGGCACTGTCGAGACGCTGGTGAGCGCCGCGGTGGCCTTGCCCTTGACGAACACCATGCTTTGGCGCGGCGTTGCCGAACAGGCGGTCCAGACCATCAGGCTGGTGGTCCCCGGCGCCATACCGGTGAGCAAGAAAGCATTGGGGTTGTTGCCGCTGGGTTGCACGTCGGCGATTTTCGGATCGCCGACTGCCAGCTGTGTCACCGGGACGGGGACGCGCAGTTCATTCTGAAGCCCCTGACCGACCTCAAACGTTGTCGGCATATTATCCAGTTGCGAACAATTGGCCGGCGCGGCCTGAGCCGCATTCACGCTGAGGCCCGTCCAGAACAGACCATGGATAATTCGCTTGAAAGCGGGCACGGTACGATAGCTCATTAAGTGCATCCTCGCTGAATAGGCCATCTTTGAGGCAAAACCAGGTTGCCTCGGATCACTACAAGGGGCCTTGGTCGGCCCTCTACCCCGCCAGACCCCTGACTAATGGCCCCGGCAATATTCCGTGGTGCTACATGCAAGCAACTGCAATACGCTGTTCTGACTGAACGGCGAGCGACCTTCGCTATAACGGTTTTTAGTGATCCAGATGCCTGGGCTGTCAACCCGAACGATATACGCAGGCTCGACAGCAGCAGCTAAAGACGGCACTTTGCGCTGACCTGACTCCCCTAAAAAGCAACCGGCAATTAACGCACTGAGCCGGAAAACGCTTGTCAGGATCATAGTGAGGTAACTCCTTTTGCCAATCCGCTATCTGATCGCTGAACCTAACGTGGCATTTCGAACCGTTATGTCTTCTTCTTGTTTGAAAGGTAGTTCAACCAAGGCAAAGCGCCATGCTTTGAACGAAAACTTTCGATACAGATACTGGTTTTTTTCTGAAAGCCACGGTCAGGCCACGCAATCATTGGAAATGCGGCGGATGCTGATGAAATAAGGGGTGCTCCACGGTCCCGCGAGTTTTTCTTTGGGTTTTGCGCTGCATATTTCACAAAAACACCACTCATTGAGTGGCGTTTATCAGGCGTGCCGGTTTGTACTTTTCGAATGCTGACCAATCGTAACAATGGCATCTGGCGGGATATGACAAGGAAGCTGAATACGACAGATTGTGTAGTTCTACACCTGCGAAGTTCAGGTTGGAGTATTGGCCGTAAGGTACTGGATCACCTCTTCAAGCGTGTCTATGTCAGGAGCATCGTTCACTAACGCTTGCGAACTGCACCATGGGTAATCCAGATGCGATACCCACTCCATGATGCAGTGCAGATCAGTCGCTGGCAGGGTTTTCATGTGCTCAATGGTGATAGTGAGCCTCTCGACAAGCCCCGATTCGGGGCTGAACTGCCACTCATACAGACCGCAACCGACTCGGACTTCGCCGCCGCTCTTGTCGGACATGCCGACCAGCCATTTGCACTGGAATGTTTCGGCCTGCGGTTCAGGTGGGAGTCCCAGGCAGAAGGTATAGACGTTTTCGAAAGTCTGGCCAAATCGCCTGACGAGCACATCGCCGATAGATCCGAGGCCTTCAACGTGGGGTGGAAACGAGATAGATCCGGTGTGCACGACCATGTCCAGTATCGCGTCTGGCGCAAAGGCCTGGCGCAACAAATGTGGGCGATTACTGTCCTTGGCTTTTATGTACTGTTGAATGGATAGTTGAGCAGTGTTCATTGTTTGTCCGTCGCATCCCTATCAAGTTGAGAACATCCTTATCCGGGGCTCACGTTACTCTTCCACGCGAGCCCACCCTCATTTACAAAGCGCTATTCCACACATCCGTTACCAGCATGCAGCCGGGAGCATGGGTGATGCACAGCGGTGGACGTGAAGTTTGCACCACCGATTGCGGGGTCACACCGCAGGCCCAGAACACCGGGATTTCGTCGGCTTCGACTGGCACGGCATCGCCGTAGTCCGGGCTGCTTAGTGAATCGATGCCGATCAGCGCCGGATCGCCGATGTGCACGGGCGCGCCGTGGACGTTGGGCATGCGTGCGGTGATCTGGATCGCCTGGATCGCCGCGGCGGCCTTCATCGGGCGCATGCTCACCACCAGCTTGCCGCTCAGGCGAGCGGTAGGGCGAGTGTCTATGTTCGTCCGGTACATGGCAACATTGCGCCCCAGATCGATGTGCCTGAGGGCGATGCCGGCATCCAGCAGCGGTTGTTCGAAGGAGAACGAGCAACCGATGGCGAAGGCCACCAGATCGTCCTGCCACAAATGCTCGATATCCGCCGGCTCTTCGCTCAGTTCGCCATGGCGATAGACCCGGTATCGGGACACCTCGTGACGGATATCTATGGCTGCGCCGAGATTGCGAAAATACGGATCACCGGGATCGGTAACGTCGAGCACCGGGCAAGCCTGCCGATTGAGCGTGCAATACCGGAGAAACTCGTTAGCCCAATCATTGGGCAGAATCACGATATTGGCTTGCACCCGACCTTGGGCCACGCCGCTGGTGTGGCCCTGATATTGTCCGGCAGCGATGGATTGGCGCAGGGCCAGTGGAGCGCTGTGCCTCAGTTGTTCAAAAGACAGGGTGGGTTGGCTCATCACGGCATCTCTTCAGGTTCGATGAGCCTTTTTAGAAAACCATGACGATGCCGTCCAACCAGGAATGTTGTTACCCCCCGACAACTAAAAGTTATTCAAGGGACCGTCGGCTATTGAGACCGGGTGCCGGAACCATTCGAAGCGGGCCGACATCCGCAGCGTATTGGGAGACTACCTGGCGGCTCATGTCGACGATGCTCTCGATCAACTCCAGGCCGACGCCGGCGCGCCACGAAGCCACGACATCCAGTTGCGGCAAGCGAGTGCCCGGTTCCAGTTGAATCAACTCGCCGCTGGCCAAGGGCTTGGCCACTAGCGCGGCCGGCAAGGCGCCAATACCGAAGCCGTCACGAATCAGTCGGGTCATGGCCGACACCGAGTTGACGCAACTGACGCGTGGCGTACTGATGCCGTGGGCGTGCAGCAGGTTGAGTACATCCTGATGCGGCCGGGAGTTTTTGACGAAGGTGATGATGCGCTCGCTGGCCATTTCAGCCAGTGAGGCATAGGGGCGGGCATAGATTGAATTGCTGGCGGCGATCCAGTGCATGGGGTAGTGCGCCAGTTCAAGGTTGCGCACACTTTCGTGGCGGATCAGGTCCGTCTGGAACACGATGTCCAGATAGCCCTTTTGCAGCTGCTCGCACAGATTGCGTGCGGCGTCGGCCGTGATCTCGATTTCCACGGCGGGGAAGGTCTGCATCAAGGTCGACATCAACGGGCTGAGCCAGGTGTGGATCACCGTATCCATCACACCGATACGCACCAGGCCCTGTTGCGGGTTGGTGTTATCCAGTGAGTGTTTCAACGCTCGCTGAACCTCGAGCATCTGCTCGGCGTAGTCGAGCACCTTGAGACCTTCGAGCGTCAGCGACACACCGCGCGAATCGCGCACGAACAACCGCAGGCCCAACTCTTCTTCCAGCGAGGCAATCCGGCTGGAGATAGCGGCCTGAGTGCTGAACATTTTCTCGGCGGTGAGGCTGAAGCTTTGCAGGCGGGCGACCCAGACAAAGGTTTCGAGGAATTTGAGGTTCATGGCGGTTTTCCCACAGGGATAAGTGTTCGACGCATTGCAATTGTTACTCCAGAGTTCGTCGCCGGGGGTATCAAATTTTCTTATGCGTAGCCTCGTACTTTTCCCGTTTGACGCTGCTTGGCATCGGCACGAAGAATCTGCTCCACGACGCAGGTCACTGCGTCCGTTCCCCACGACAACGCCTTCACAAAAAATAATGAGGCGTGTCCGTCATCTTCGCTTGCTGCCGCAGGAACTCCCATGGAAAAGACCATGACTGATCACGTGCTTTCAGGTTCGGGCCGCACCGGCCCGTTCAGTTGGTACGGCCCCCTGTCGAAAAATGAAAAGCGTACCTTCTGGAGTTGCAAGATCGGCTATGCCCTGGATGGCATGGACACACAGATGCTCAGTTTCGTCATTCCGACCCTGATCGCCACCTGGGGCATCTCCAAGGGCGATGCCGGGATGATTGGCACTTGTACGCTGCTGGCCTCGGCGGCGGGTGGCTGGATCGCCGGAATACTGTCCGACCGCATCGGTCGAGTGCTCACCTTGCAATTGACGGTGCTGTGGTTCGCCTTCTTCACCTTCCTTTGCGGACTGGCACAGAACTACGAGCAACTGCTGGTGGCCCGGACTTTGATGGGCTTTGGTTTCGGCGGTGAATGGACAGCGGGTGCAGTGCTGATTGGCGAGGTGATTCGCTCCAGGGATCGCGGCAAGGCAGTGGGCATGGTGCAGGCCGGATGGGCGCTGGGGTGGGGGCTTACGGCATTGCTTTACGCCGGATTATTCAGCTTTCTGCCACCGGAAGAGGCCTGGCGGGCGTTGTTCATGATCGGATTGGTGCCAGCGCTATTCGTATTGGTAATCCGCCGACTGGTCAAGGAGTCGGACACTTTCGAGCGGGCCTGTATTGAGCGCAAGGCCAAACCTGAAAAAGATTCGCGTTGGGCCTTCTTCGAAATTTTCGCGCCTCGGATGCTCAGTACCACCTTGCGCGCTTCGTTGCTGACCACTGGTGCGCTGGGCGGTTATTACGCGATCACCACGTGGTTGCCGACCTACCTGAAAACCGAGCGCGGCCTGAGCGTGCTCGGCACTGGCGGCTATCTGGCGATGGTGATCGTCGGCTCCTACATCGGCTATGTGACCAGTGCGTTGCTGACCGATGCCATTGGCCGGAAGAAGAACTTCATCCTGTTTGCGGTCGGCTCCATGGCGATCGTTCTGGCCTACACCCAACTGCCCATCGACAACACCTGGATGCTCTGGTTGGGTTTTCCGTTGGGGTTTTTCGCCTCGGGCATTTTTGCTGGCATGGGCGCTTTTCTGACCGAGTTGTTTCCGACCCGCATGCGCGGTTCAGGCCAGGGCTTTTGCTATAACGCCGGGCGTTCCATTGCGGCGCTGTTTCCGTTGTTCATCGGTGCACTGAGCGAAACATTGCCGATTGGGACGGGGATCGGAATCTTCGCTGCCGGTGCCTACGGCGTGGTGATTCTGGCCGCGTTAAGCCTGCCGGAAACCCGCGGTCGCCAACTCGAATCCTGAACCCCGACACGTCTGGGCCTTTGTGCCCAGACGTCGCTGACCCACTGCTAATCGACACACATCGGTCGCGATCGCAACGCCCCCGAGAGGGCTCGCTCGCGTCCGTAACAGGAGCACGGCATGAACTATTCGCTTTCCACCCAACGCTTGTACATCCCGATCGGCACATTGCTCGGTTTGAGTGTGCTCGGCGCTCCGCCCGCTCAGGCGGATTTCATTGCCGACAGTAAAGGCAGCCTGGAAGCACGCAACTTTTACTTCAATCGCGATTTCCGCCAGGACGGCTCGCGAGACAAAGCCGAGGAATGGGCACAGGGTTTTCTGTTACGAATGGAGTCCGGGTATACCGCTGGCACGCTGGGGTTTGGTCTGGATGCGCTGGGCATGGCCGGTTTCAAACTGGACTCCGGCGGCGGCACGGCGGGCACCAATCTGTTGCCGCCGGATTCGTCGGGCGGCTCGCAGGATCGCTATGGCGAGTTGGGCCTGACCGCCAAAGTGCGTTTGTCCAAGAGCACCCTGAAGCTGGGGACGTTGCAGATCAAGGATCCGGTGGTGAACTCCAACGACACTCGCCTGTTGCCGTCAACTTTCAAGGGCGGCCTGGTCAATGTGCAGGAAATCGACCGTTTGAAGCTCACGGCAGGTCAATTCACGCAGATCAATTTTGTCGATTCCACTGACTACCAGGACATGACCGCCAATCGCATCGGCGGGCAAAGCGACAAGTTCCAGTTTGCCGGGGCTGACTATCAATTCCTGCCGAACCTGACAGCGCAGTACCGCTACGGCAAGCTGGAAAATATCTACCAGCAAAACTACCTCGGATTGGTCCACCTGTTGGATCTGGGGGACGGCCAGTCGCTCAAGAGCGACGTGCGCTATGCGCGCAGCATCGAAGATGGCAACTTCCGTGACCTCGATAACCAGGCTTTCGGTGCGATGTTTACGTACAGCCTCGGCGGCCACGCATTGGGCTTCGGCTACCAGCGCATGAGCGGCGATGATCCGTTTCCGTACATCGGACGCAGCGATCCGTACCTGGTCAACTTCGTGCAGATCAATGACTTCGCCAACGTTGACGAACACTCCTGGCAAACGCGCTATGACTATAACTTCGCCGCATTGGGTGTACCGGGGTTGAGCTTTATGACCCGCTACATCTCGGGCGATAACGTGCAGCGCAGTGCTGCGGGTGAAGGCAAGGAGTGGGAACGCGACACCGATATCGCTTACGTGGTGCAGGACGGTACGTTGAAAGGCTTGGGCTTTAAATGGCGCAACGCCTCGGTGCGTTCGAACTTTGGCAATGATCTGGATGAGAATCGCTTGATCGTCAGCTATACCCTGGCGCTTTGGTAAGTGTCTGGGCTATCAAGCAAGCAATGAATCGACGGTCCGCCAGTCAGACTGGCGGGCCGTTTTTTTACATCGACAGAATCAACCGGCCAGCGAACAGAATCAGGATCACCCCCATGGTTCGTTCGAACCAGTGCCCCATGCGCATGAACAGCAACCGCACCCGCGTGCTGGAAAAAAACAGCGCCACGATCACGAACCACAAGGCATTCACGAAACACATCCACAGGCCGTACAGCGCCTGAATCTGCAGCGGCGTCGTGGCGCTGATGATGGTTGTGAAGATCGCCAGGAAAAACAGCGTGGCCTTGGGGTTGGTGGCGTTGGTCAGAAACCCCGTGCTGAAGGCCTTGAACAAGGTCTGCCGTTCAGTTGACGCCTCTGCACCCTTGTCGCCTTCAATTGCTGATTTGGGTTTGCTGCGTATCAGGCTCACGCCGAGGTACAAAATGTAGGCCCCCCCCACAACCTTGGCCACCGTCAACAACCAGGGCGTGGTGTGCATCAGCGCGCCGACGCCGAGCAAGGTGTAAAGCACATGCACGGAAATGCCCGCGCCGATGCCCAGGGCCGTGCAAATCCCCACTAAGCGGCCGAAACGCACGCTTTGCCGGATGGTCACGGCGAAGTCCGGTCCGGGGGCGACCACGGCCAGAAAGTGGATCGTTGCCAGCGCCAGAAACTCGCCCAGGTAATTCGAAAACATCTCAGCTCCAGAAAGTCAGGGGTGAAGCATTGCCGCGATAGCCGACAAAGAAGGAAAGGCTCAATCGCGGATCGTCCACACCCGGGGTCACCGAGTGCATGCAGCGCGAATTGAACATGATGAAATCACCCGGCTCAGGACGAATCTCCAGGGTTGGAGGGCCGAGCAACGCCGGGTCGATGCCGTAACTGTCGCCACGCATTTCGTCGAACTGGTCCGCAGAAATGTCGTGGTCCCACATCTGCAACGCGCCGCCCTCGGTCGGCATGTTCAGGTAAACATTGCAGGCGAACTGCGCTTCCAGACTTCTGGCCTGGAAGCTGTCCGGGGCATCCTTGGCGAAAATGTCGTGATGGGCGAGGAAACACACCCCAGGCTTGACGACCCGGGATAGCCCCACATACATCTTGCGGCCATAGAGATTTTCCAGATGCGCCCCCGCCGGCCAGGACTCGTCGAGCATGCAGCGCAACGTGTCGACAGGAGAGGAGTAGGGCGCACAACGGCTGCGCAATTCGGCGATATTGCTGGTGGCGCGCTCGAAATAGTCCTCGATCAGCAGCGGCTGGTTTTCCGCTTCATAAAACGCCATGCCAATGCGACCGATGCTCGGCGCGTTGATGTAGCCCTCGAAGCCGGGGGCGAGGATCTTGTCGCCGATCTGGATCGCCAGCGGCCGAGGCAACAAGCCTTTGACGCGGATGGCGAGGACTTCTTCGTTGGCCAGTTTTTGTATGCACGTCTCATCGAGACGCTCGACGTCAAGCATCATGTTTTTAGGTCCATCTATCGATAGTCAACAGAGCCCGCGAATGCAGGCTCCCCCGGCGTCAGGCGATGACGGGGCCGACATCGCCCAAATGTTCAGTCCACGCTGTAGTGGACTGACAGCGTTCCCTTTTTCTGTGAAAGGGAAGCGATCGTGACCGTGCCCAAATCCTTCAGGCTCCGTACATGGGTGCCGCCGCAGCCGTAGGCGGGCAGTTCACCGAAACCGATTTCCCGGGCGCCTTCGCGCAACGACGTCAGGCGCGGCAAGTCATGGGAGATCCATTGCTTGATGCCGTGCTGAATCGTCTGCGCATCGACCTCCTGCGCGCTATCAGCCGGCTTGAACTGGACACGTCCTTCATCCGGCCAGTGATGAGCCTTGATCGGCATCCAGCCCATCGCCTGGACGAAGTGACCGATCAGGTGCCCCGCCGAATGCATGCGCGTGTTGAACCGGCGGCGTTGCTCGTCGACCCGAATCTGGGTCATGCCGAGTTTTACCGGGTGGTCGACGAAATGGATGATCCGGTCCGGATCCTGAACCACGCGCAGCACCTGGCTTTCGCCGATCCAGCCGGTATCCCAGGGTTGCCCGCCGCCTTGGGGATGAAACAGTGTGGCGCGCAGCACTACTGCGAATTCGTTCTCGTAGGGCGTGCAATCCAGGACTTCCACATTGGCCTTGAGGTCATCACTATGGAAAAAGAGGCGAAGCGTCATATTCCATGCCCTTATTAAAGTTTCTTTTTTTATTATATGAACCGTGGAATTGCGTGATAATCCGTTCAATCATCAAAGGACTGTTGCGCTGTGAGCATAAATCTTCCCCTGCCGCTGCTCGGTGAAATGGCGATTTTCGTCAAGGTTGTCGAGACCGGCAGTTTCTCCGAAGCGGCACGCCAATTAGGTTCTTCCCCCTCGGCGGTAAGTCGCAGCATTTCGCGGCTGGAGAAGGCACTCGCCACGCGGCTGCTGCAGCGAACCACGCGCAAGCTGCGCCTGAGTGACGGTGGCGAAGAGGTGTTCAAGCGTTGCCAGGAGATGGTCAGCGCGGCGAAGTCGGTGATGGAAATCAGCGGTCAGTTCACCCATGAAGCGGAAGGGCTGGTACGCGTCAGCGTGCCCAAGGCCGTCGGGCGATTCGTGATTCATCCGCATATGCCGGAATTTCTGCGGCGCTATCCCAAAGTGAATGTGGAGTTGTTGCTTGAGGACCGTCAGGTGGATTTGATCGACGACAACGTCGATCTGGCGATCCGTATTACCGACCGCCCACCCGCAGGGCTGGTGGGGCGGCAGTTGCTGACCATTGATCATTTGCTCTGTGCAACGCCGCAGTACCTGGCTGAACACGGCACGCCGACTCATCCCCATGATTTGCTCAACCACAGCTGCATCTATCTGGGCGAAACCCCGAGCGATGCGCGCTGGAAATTCAAGAAAGGCAGCAAAGCCGTGACTGTCGGCGTGCGCGGACGTTATGCCGCCAATCACAC
Source organism: Pseudomonas sp. GM102 (assembly GCF_000282555.1). Lineage (NCBI taxonomy): Bacteria > Pseudomonadati > Pseudomonadota > Gammaproteobacteria > Pseudomonadales > Pseudomonadaceae > Pseudomonas > Pseudomonas sp. GM102. The sequence continues at coordinate 76,809 of NZ_AKJB01000100.1, forward strand.
GGGCGTGCGACTGGGCGCGGTATTGCAACACATTGGAATCGGCAGTCTGCCGTACTTCACCGCCCGTTATGCGCTGGAACAAGGGCTGATTGTGCAGGTACTGCCGGACTGGACTTTTCTGGCGTCCTACCACGGAGGCGCCTGGCTGCTGCATTCGCCAACCCGCTATCTACCGCCCAAGTTGCGGGTGTTTATCGACTATCTGGTGGAATGCCTGGAGAAAGAGCCGACCTTGAGCAGGCCGGGCAAGCCGGGTGCGTTGGGCAAGGTCGCGGCAGAGTATGAGTTGCCCGAAAGTGATGGGTTGCTCTGAAGGGCCTCTTCGCGGGCAAGTCGGATCGCCGCACCGCTCGCTCCTACAGGTTTATGTCGTTCGCGCCATTACGTATGACACCAACCTGTAGGAGCGAGGCTTGCCCGCGAAGACTGACTTCGAACCACCACATCACTCGGTAAATGCCACAAAAAAAAGGCCCGCATGTTCAACCATGCGGGCCTTTTGCATTACTGATTGGGGATCAGTGCTTGCTGTCCTGGTTCGACATCGCCAGTAGCTGTTTTTCCTGATTCCAGTCGAACGGTTCGTCGTTCTGTTCGGCTTCGAAGCGACGTTCTTCAAGGGCCTGGTACAGGTCGATTTCATCATCGGGCATGTAATGCAGGCAGTCGCCAGCGAAGTACCACAGCAGGTCGCGTGGGACCAGGTGGGCGATTTGCGGGTAGCGAGTGATCACCTGACACAGAATGTCCTGGCCCAGGTATTGGCTTTCGATCGGGTCGACCGGCAGCAATGCACGCAGTTCGTCGAAGCGCTCCAGGAACAAGGCATGGCTTTCTTCGGGAACCTGTTCGGCCTCACCTACAGCGACCAGGATGCTGCGCAGGTGGTCGAGCAAGACGAGATGATCGGCAACGACATTGGACACGAGATAAGTCCTCAAGAGCAAAACGGGCGCAGGAGTATAAAGCTCCTGAGCCCCTTTTCACATATTAAAGAGCCCCATGCAAGACACAGGGTCCGCCGGATCAGCGGACCTTGCCTTTGGCCAATACCAACTCCTTTGGGTCGAAATCATCGACATCGATCACCTTGCGTCGCGCCACTTCTGCCTCGCGCAAGGTCTGGGCTTCAAGCGGTTGCAAGACACCAGCCTCTAGGGCGGCATCAATGGGAGACTCTCCGACAGTGGGTTTGACCTGGCGGCTTTTCAGTGCCGTATTGAGTTTTTTCTGTAGCGGCTTGGCGGCGTTCAACAAGTCGCAGGCGTGCTGCAGGGCGCCGACCGAATCCTCCGGCGATTGCGGGCGATAGCAGCCGCCCAGTAACTCCTCAAGGGTTGGATCGCCCTTGGCGCGGCCGGTGACGGCTGCAACTTCGGCTGCCAGCCTGTCCGACGGACCTCTGTGGCGACGACCGAACGGGAACACCATCACCCGCAGCAGGCATCCGAGTACCTTGTTCGGGAAGTTGGTCAGCAGTTCGTCCAGCGCACGTTCGGACTGGCCGAGGCTCTCTTCCATGGCCCAGGCGAATAGCGGACGCATATGCTCCGGCGAATCGAGATCGTGATAACGCTTGAGTGCGCCGGAGGCCAGATACAGGTAGCTGAGTACATCGCCCAAACGTGCGGACAGCCGTTCGCGGCGTTTCAAATCACCGCCCAGCAGCATCATGCTCAGGTCTGCAAGCAGGGCAAATGCCGCGGCCTGACGGTTGAGGGCGCGGAAGTAGCCTTGGCTGAGTTTGTCCCCGGGCATGTGTTCGAAATGCCCGAGGCCGAGGTTCAGCACCAGCGTGCTGGCGGCGTTGCTCACGGCAAAACCAATGTGGTCGAGCAGCAGTGCGTCGAACTCGATCAGTGCCTGTTGTTTGTCTTCGCGGTGGGCGAGGGCCATTTCCTTGAGCACGAACGGATGGCAGCGAATAGCGCCCTGGCCGAAGATCATCAAATTGCGTGTGAGGATGTTCGCACCTTCGACCGTGACGGAAATGGGCGCACCTTGCCAGCTGCGCGCCAGGTAGTTGTTCGGGCCCATGATGATGGCCCTGCCGCCGTGAACATCCATGGCGTGGCTGATGCATTCGCGGCCGCGTTCGGAGAGGTGGTATTTGATAATGGCCGAAGGTACCGACGGTTTTTCGCCGAGATCGACCGCGTTGGCGGTGAGCATCCGTGCGCTGTCCATCAGCCAGGTACTGCCGCCGATCCGCGCCAGTGCTTCCTGAATCCCTTCGAAGGCTGACAGTGGTGCGTTGAATTGTTCGCGAACCTGCGCGTATTGGCCCGTCACCAGACTGGTGAACTTGCCCGCAGCGGTACCGATGGCAGGCAGCGAAATGGAACGCCCGACCGACAGGCAGTTCATCAGCATCATCCAGCCCTCGCCGAGCATCTCCTGACCGCCGATGATGAATTCCAGCGGTACGAACACATCCTTGCCGGAGTTCGGGCCGTTCATGAACGAGGCGCCCAGAGGCAGGTGACGGCGACCGATTTCTACACCGGGGGTCTGGGTTGGAATCAAGGCGAGGCTGATCCCCAGGTCGACTTTGTCGCCCAGTATATGATCCGGGTCATAAGCCTTGAACGCCAGGCCGATCAAGGTCGCCACCGGGCCGAGGGTGATGTAGCGTTTTTCCCAGTTCAGACGCAGGCCGAGGGTTTCCTTGCCTTCCCATTCACCTTTGCAGATCACCCCGGTGTCGGTCATCCCGCCGACGTTGGAACCCGCCATAGGACCCGTCAGCGCAAAGCAGGGGATATCGTCGCCGCGTGCCAGCCGTGGCAGGTAGTGATTGCGTTGTTCGTCGGTGCCGTAATGCAGCAGCAATTCCGCCGGGCCGAGAGAATTGGGCACCATGACGGTCGACGCCAGGTCGCCGCTGCGGGTGGCCAGTTTCATCGCCACTTGGGAGTGGGCATAGGCCGAGAAGCCTTTGCCACCGTACTCTTTGGGGATGATCAGGGCAAAAAAGCCATGTTGTTTAATGTGATCCCAAGCCTTGGGCGGCAGATCCAGCAACTGGCCGATTTGCCAATCGCTGACCATGGCGCAGAGCGCTTCGGTCGGGCCATCGATGAACGCTTGTTCCTCTTCGCTCAGCTGCGCTTTTGGATAGGCCAGCAGCTTGTTCCAGTCCGGGCGGCCGCTGAACAGCTCACCGTCCCACCAGACCGTGCCAGCTTCAATGGCTTCACGTTCGGTTTGCGACATCGGCGGCAGGTTTTTTTGAAACCAGCCGAATATTGGCGCAGTGAAGAGTTTTCGGCGCAGATCCGGCAGCAACAGGAAAGCGGCCACGACTGCGAGCAGCACCCAGAAAATCAGCATGAGCCAGACGGGGGCATGGCTGAAGATGCCCATCGCCAGCAGATAGACAGCGATGATGCCCAAAGCGGGCAGAGGCGCAGTGCGCCGATGTGCCAGGTAGGCAGTCCCGACCACCAGAACCAGTATCCACAACAGCAACATATTCAATTCTCCATGAAGCCAGAGGCAAAACCACTTTCAGAGCTTAGACGGCATCCATAAAAGTGGGTGGTCAGCGCATGAGTCTGAGCGTGTAGGAAGCAACGACTGAAATTCGTCAGTTATTTCGAGGGCGAACGGTTTAACGCTTGTGTAAATAGGGCCGCAAGCGCTGACATTTGGCCGAAACGTCGTTATCTCTGTGCTGAAGCTGTCGCTAGACTCGTGGCTTCCCCCTGGAGATTGTTGCCATGCATGCGTATCTGAGCCCCGGCCGCTTCATCGACAGTGACCATCCCTCGGTGATGGCGTTCGCCGAAAAACATCGTGGCACCGGGCGCGATCCGCTCGAACAGGCGATCAATCTTTACTACGCGGTGCGCGAGGCCGTACGCTACAACCCTTACACCTTCAGCCGCGATCCAGAAACCTTGCGCGGCAGCTATGCGCTGGCGGCAGGGGAGAGTTATTGCGTGCCCAAAGCCACGCTGCTGGCAGGTGCAGCCCGGCATTGCGGGATCCCGGCGCGTATCGGTCTGGCAGATGTGCGTAATCATCTGTCGACGCCGCGTCTGCTCGAACTGCTCAAAAGCGATGTGTTCGCCATGCACGGCTACACCGAGTTATATCTGAACGATCGTTGGGTCAAAGCCACGCCGGCTTTCAATCAACAACTCTGCGAACTGTTCAATGTCGCGCCGCTGGAGTTCGACGGGATCAATGACAGTGTGTTCCACCCCTACAACCGTGACGGCGAGCAGTTGATGGAATATCTGATCGATCACGGCCAGTTCACCGATGTGCCGGAAGCGTTCTTTTTCGAACACCTGGAAAAGTGCTATCCGCATCTGTTCGGCGAGCAATTGCCGGTGCTGCTGGGGGATATGCAGAGCGATTTGAGTCGCGCCTGATCCGGCGTATGCTGCCTGCGCATTCATCCAAAAAGGGGCGGTCATGCTGAAGATCTGGGGGCGGAAAAATTCGTCGAATGTCAGAAAGCCATTGTGGGCGGCCGAAGAACTGGGCCTGGCTTATGAAGCCATCGATGCCGGCGGCGCCTTTGGCGTGGTCGACACGCCTGAGTACCGCGCGATGAATCCCAACGGCCGCGTGCCGGTGATCGAAGACGACGGTTTTGTGCTGTGGGAATCCAACACCATCGTCCGTTACCTGATGGCCCGTCATGCCTGCGGTACTGCCTGGTATCCGACAGACCTGCAAGCCCGAGCCTCTGCCGAAAAGTGGATGGACTGGACCACCTCAAGTTTTGCCGCCCCGTTCCGCACGGTGTTCTGGGGCGTGTTGCGCACCCCGGAAGACCAGCAGGACTGGCCGGCCATCAAGGCTGCGATCAAGGAGTGCGACGATCTGCTGTCGATGGCCGATCAAGCGCTGGCGGCCAAACCGTATCTGTCCGGCGATGAGATCGGCATGGGCGACATTCCCCTGGGCAGTTTCATTTATGCCTGGTTCGAGATGCCGATCGAGCGCGCGCCGCAGCCTCATCTCCAAGCCTGGTATACGCGATTGAAACAGCGTCCGGCCTATCAGAAGGCGGTCATGACCGCGTTGACTTAATACTCACTATCGACACACTTGACTGTACTTGTGCGGCAGCGACAAGCACCATTGCGCTCATGCGCCGCGGTTGTATTGCTCGCCGCCCGCCCTTATTTATTCCTTTCTTCCCTTCTTGGTGCGTAATCCGATATGAGTTCCGCTCTGTCCATCCGGCAGCTAACCAAAACCTACGGCAACGGTTTCCAGGCCTTGAGTGGTATCGATCTGGACGTCGCCGAAGGTGACTTTTTCGCCTTGCTCGGCCCCAACGGCGCCGGCAAATCCACGACCATCGGCATTCTCTCGACCCTGGTGAACAAGACCAGCGGGACGGTGAATATCTTCGGTCACGACCTGGACAAGAATCCTGCGCAGCTCAAGCGTTCCATTGGTGTGGTGCCCCAGGAATTCAACTTCAACCAGTTCGAAAAGACGTTCGACATTGTCGTGACCCAGGCCGGTTACTACGGCATCCCGGCGAAAATCGCCAAGGAACGCGCCGAGCAGTACCTGACCCAACTGGGCCTGTGGGACAAGCGCGATGTGCCGTCGCGCTCTCTGTCCGGCGGCATGAAGCGCCGACTGATGATCGCCCGTGCGCTGGTTCACGAACCGCGCCTGCTGATCCTCGACGAACCGACGGCGGGGGTGGACATCGAATTGCGTCGCTCGATGTGGACTTTCCTCACCGAGCTGAACAAGAAAGGCATCACCATCATCCTCACCACCCACTATCTGGAAGAGGCTGAGCAGTTGTGCCGCAACATTGGCATCATCGACCACGGCACCATTGTCGAGAACACCAGCATGAAGCAGTTGCTCAGCCAGCTGCATGTCGAAACCTTCCTGCTGGATTTGAAGAACACCTTGCAAGTGGTCCCGCAGTTGCTCGGTTACCCGGCCAAACTGATCGACAGTCATACCCTGGAAGTCCAGGTCGACAAGGCCATGGGCATTACCGCGCTGTTTACTCAATTGGCGCAGCAGAACATCGAAGTGTTGAGCCTGCGTAACAAAACCAATCGCCTCGAGGAGTTGTTCGTGTCCCTGGTGGAGAAGAATCTGTCGAAGGTGGCGGTATGAGTTCCGAGCTGCAACCCAACCTCGTTGCCCTCAATACCATCGTCTACCGTGAGGTCAAGCGCTTCACCCGGATCTGGCCGCAGACCCTGCTGCCGCCGGCCATCACCATGGTTTTGTACTTCGTGATCTTCGGCAATCTGATCGGTCGGCAGATCGGCGATATGGGTGGCTTCACCTACATGGAGTACATCGTGCCGGGGCTGATCATGATGTCGGTGATCACCAACTCCTACGGCAACGTGGTGTCGAGTTTCTTTGGCAGCAAGTTCCAGCGCTCCATCGAAGAGTTGATGGTGTCGCCGGTGTCACCGCATACGATTCTGATTGGCTACACCTTGGGCGGCGTGCTGCGCGGGTTGATGGTCGGGATCATCGTGACCCTGCTGTCGTTGTTCTTCACTCAATTGCAGGTGCATCACCTGGGCGTGACCGTTCTGGTGGTGGTGCTGACGGCGACGATTTTCTCGCTGCTGGGTTTCATCAACGCGGTATTTGCGCGCAACTTCGATGATATCTCGATCATCCCGACGTTCGTGCTGACGCCGTTGACGTACCTGGGCGGTGTGTTCTACTCGATCAGCTTGCTGCCACCGTTCTGGCAGACCGTGTCGTTGGCCAACCCGGTGCTGCACATGGTCAACGCTTTCCGTTACGGCATCCTCGGTGTGTCGGATATTAAGATCAGCGTGGCGATCACCTTCATGCTGATAGCGACCGTTGTGCTGTATATCGGTTGTGCGCGGTTGCTGGTGAGTGGGCGCGGGATGCGTACCTGATCAAGACCCTGGCTCGGCCTTCGCGGGCGAGCCTCGTACGGTGATGCTCTTGTAGGAGCGAGGCTTGCCCGCGAAGGCTGGGTGTCAGGCGATTTGTTTTTTGATGGTGTACATATCCATTGCTGCGGTAACGGCGGCTAACGGTTCCGCTTTTACAGCGGGTCACTTTGGAAAAGCGCCAAAGTAACCAAAGCGCTTCTGCCCCTGTCGTTCGGTGCCTCGCCCAGGCTCGGCATGCCCTCGCTCCGGTCCTGCTCCGTGGGCCCGCCGC
>NZ_AKJB01000101.1:0-1494 GCF_000282555.1 Pseudomonas sp. GM102
CCCATGTAGCAGTGGCCCGAATCGAACAGCAGGCCGACTTCGCTGCCGGTCAATGCCATCAGTTTGTCGATGTCCGCCGGGGATTCGACGTAGGCGCCCATGTGATGGTGATACGCCAGACGCACGCCCTGGGACAGGGTGAAGCGTGCCAGTTCGGTGAGTTTGTCGGCGTATTCCTGCCAGGCCTGTTCGGTGTGAAAACGCGGGCGCTCGACCAGTGGAATGCGCTGACCTTGAATCGAGTCGGCGACTTCGCCATAGACCAGCACCTTGGCGCCATTCTTCGCCAGTAGCTCGACATGGCTGGCGATGGCGTCGATTTCCTCGGCCACGGAACGGCAGGCCAGACGGCTGGAATACCAGCCGGAGACCAGCGCCAGATCGTAGGGCCGCAGCACGTCGCCGACGCCTTTGGCATCCTTGGGGAATTTACCGTTGAGTTCGAAGCCTTCGTAGCCGATTTCCTTGCCTTCGCTGAGGGCGGTGCTCAACGGCGTCTCGCCACCGAGGGACGGCAAGTCGTCGTTGCTCCAGGAGATCGGGTTGATGCCAATTCGGATAGCGGGCATGGCTGCACCTTTTATTGTTTTCTAAATTACCGTTGAGTCTGAGGCCGCCTTCGCGGGCAAGCCTCGCTCCTACAGAACACCGCAGCTTCCCGTAGGAGCGAGGCTTGCCCGCGAAGAACGATAACGCGGTGTTACGTCATGCCCGGGCCGTGCGCCAGGCTTCGATCAATTCGACGAACGTGCCCTGCACCTGGCGGATCAGCGTTTCGTCGTCGATTTCACCGGCCATCCACGCGCGGCTCGGCTCCTGGAAAATCGTCCGGCCGACGGCGAAACCTCGGCAGGTCTGGCTCTGGCTGGCCTGCTGAAACCCTTCGGCCAACGCTGCCGCCGGTGCATTCAAGCCCAACAGCACGACACCACGGCAATACGGATCGCGTTCCTGAATCAGCTCGTCGAGTTGTTTCCATTCCTCGGCGCTTTGCGCTTCGATCTTCCACCACGCCGGGTAGATGCCCAGGTTGTAGAGGCGTTTCAGCGCGCGATACAGCACGTCCGGATGCGGTGATGGGTGATCCTTGGGCGGAATGATCTCCAGCAGCAGTTCATGACCGCTGACCTGGGAGGCCTGATACAAACCCTTGATCTGCGCTTCCTGCTCCAGACGCAGCAGCGGCTCGTCGTCAGGATGAAATTGCACCAGGCACTTGATGATTTGTTCCTGCGGCCAGGCGATCAGGTTGCTGCCAATCGAGCGACCGTGCTCGAACGCCAATGGCCGCGAGCCCTGCACCTCCACCGGTCGAGCCACCCACCAGCCGCGACCGGTGGCAGCGTTCAGCGAGTCCTGACCGAAACGTTGATCGGCCAGCAAGCCGACGTCGGCGTCGACGCCCTGCTCACGCAAATCCGCTTCGACCCGTTCCACGGCTTTGATAAAGAGTTGTTTGAGTTCGCCAATGCTGCTCAGGTCGCGACCGCCCTT
>NZ_AKJB01000102.1:0-34337 GCF_000282555.1 Pseudomonas sp. GM102
CTCGGCCTGTTGAGTGGTGAAAGGCGGGTGTACGCCGATGGCTTTTTGTAGGAGCGAGGCTTGCCCGCGAAGGGGGCCTGACAGCCAACCAATCTCTTGCAGATGTACACGGTTAAATTGTGGGAGCGAGCCTGCTCGCGATGGCGGCGTGTCAGGCGACATCAATGTTGAATATCAGGCCGTCTTCGCGGGCAAGCCTCGCTCCTACAGGGGGATTAACTCTGTGGTGCAGGTTTTGGTATGGCAACGTTATCCAGCATCCGGTTCACCGCCAGTTCTGCCAGCATGACGATCTGTTGAATCGCCATCGTCGTGTGCCGGTGCGGCCCTTCCAGATAGCCCGCAAAATCACCCGCCATCACACTGGCCTGGGCCAACGATTCACAGGTGTGGGCCAACAGGTCTTCGTCTTTGATATCCGGCGCAACCATGTACATCGTGCTCGGCTTGCGGGCCACGGGGGATTTGAGGGCGGATGGGTTGAGGTAGTGATCGAGTGCGCGGTTGGCGGCATCGTGGAATTTTTTTGAATCGTTGGATTCGTAGGGCGAAACGTTCTCGGTTTCTGGAGGATTGGGTGTGGCTTTGAACATGGTGACGCTCCGAATGAAAGGTTTAGCTGCCACGATCGCTGCGACGCGATTGAAGGAGGCAGCTGTACGCGGGGTCGCAGACCGAGCCATTCGGAAACCCGGCATACCCGAAGGTATCCCGCGCACAGCCACCATTAAACCAAACGACTAGCACCGAAGCGCTCCGGTTTGGGCCGGCGATTATGCACCAAATGAGCTGAACTGAACGGACTGCGACGCCCGGTCGCTGATGTGCAGCGACCCCCAAAGCCTATCCACCCCATTTCCGAGCGACAACCTTCAAAACCTGTCGGAATCTTCCGTTTCAATCACTGCGTTTGTAGGACGCTCAAGCCGCCTCCGAATAAAAATCCAGCACGCTCACCCCCGTCAGCAAATCCGTTTCCGGCAAATCCGCATGTTGATGCCCACCCAGCGCGCAATACACCAGCCAATGCCGGTCCTGAACGTTGAAGGCGAGGCTGCCGACTAAGGTTTGTTGTTCGTCGCTTTGGGCAATGAGGTAGAGGCGGTCCTGGTTTTCGGCGTGGAGCATGACGGAGTCCGTGTCGGTTTCGAGGGGCGACAGACTGGCGGATTCAGATGACGGTGCCATGACACAGGACAGCAATCGGCTAAATGGTTTCGTTATTTGTCGGAAAGCCGGGGCAGGTTGGGGCAGTTTCGGTAGAATCCGCGCCGTGGTCGTCGGTCCGGCGTCTGCTACACCGGTTTGCCTGAGGTTTGTGATGTCGCTGCAATTGATTTCGCTTCTTACTGCTCATCCCGCCAAATTGATCAATTTGCTGGCCTTGCTGTTCGCCTTCCCGGGCGGCTGGTTGCTGCACGCCACCCGTCGCCGCGAACAGCGCGCCATGGCCAGTATCGAGGCGCAGCGCCAAAGTCGTCCCAGTGAAGAGCCAACACTGGATTGGGCGACCCTGCGCATGAACCGTTTTTTCTACCGCTTTGGTTTCGCCTGCCTCGGGATGGCGTTGCTGGTGTCGTGGATCAGTACTCGCGTCTGAAAATCTGACACAAGACCCTGTGGCGAGGGAGCTTGCTGTGGCGAGGGGGCTTGCCCCCGTTGGAGTGCGCAGCACTCCCATCCCCGTACATGAACCTGAAATGGGTCTGCTTCCCAGCCCAACGGGGGAAAGCCCCCTCGCCACAGGGCGCCGTTGTCGTATTCAGCCAAAATTGCTTAAAGCGGCAACCCGGCCTTGACCCGATACTGATTACGCACCGGCGTCGCATATTGCAGCACCAGAAACGGACGATGCTCCTCTGGGCAAGCTTCCAGCCGGCGCTGCCATTCTTCCTGGGCCTTGGCCAGTTCGTCCGCCGCAAACACCTCGGCCGCTTTCGGCACCTGTAGGTGCGGGTCGGCGTCTTTCCACTGCGCATAGGCCAGGTAGTGCACCGGGAACAACCGGTAACCACCAAGAATCTGCTTGTCCATTTCGATCGCCAATTGCTTGGTGTCTTCGAACAGTTCGGTGATCGGCGCGGCGAAGTTCACGTGGACCCGGCCTTTGTAACCGGTGATGCCTTTGGCGATGCTCACGTCATCCTCGCCCGGCACCTTGGTGTAGCTGCCGGTGGTGGCGCGGATGTACAGCTCGCGGGCCTTGGCCTGGTCGCACGGGTCGTATTCGTAGCTGATCGACACCGGAGTGAGGTTCAGAGAGCGGATGACTTCGCCGAACGGCTCGTCCTTGCGGCTCATATGGAACATCTTGAGGATTGCCGACTCGGTGCGGTCGTCGCCGTCCTTGGCCCGACCTTCAGCCTGGGCGATCCAGATTGAGGCGCAATCGTTGCGGATCGAGTGGTTGATGTACGCCGACAACAGCTGATACGCCGCCATTTTTTCCCGGCGACCGGTGATCGAGCGGTGCACGATGAAGCTCTTGTTCAGGCGCATCAAATCGCTGACAAACGGCTTTTGCAGCAAGTTGTCGCCAATGGCAATGCGCGGGGTCGGCAGGCCGGCGTGGTACACGGCGTAGTTGACGAAGGCCGGGTCCATCACGATGTCGCGGTGGTTGGCGATGAACAGGTAGGCGCTGCCGGACTTGAATTGCTCCACGCCGGTGTACGTCACACCGTCCGTGGCGCGCTCGATGGTGTGGTCGACGTAAAACTCGACTTTGTCCTGCAAGGTGGCCACCGAGTTGACGTCGGCGAACTCACGGCGCAGTCGATGAGCTATAAGAGGTTTGAGCATCCAGCCGAAGGCACCGGCATAACGCGGGAAGCGGAAGTGGGTGAGGATATCTAGAAACGCCTTGTCGCCGAGCAGCCGTGCCAGCACCGCTGGGACTTCGCTGTCGTCGTAAGGTCGGATGGCATCGAATTCGCCCATCATGCTCTCTTGTTAGAAACGGCTAGGGTAAGTAAAGGTTTTGATCGAAATCCAACGGGGCACGGTCTGAAAAGTTAGCCAGACGAAAATAGCCCTGCAAATAGACCGGCGATTATACGCACAAGTCACTTGGGAGACCGCGATGCTGGAAACAGAGCGCTATGAATGCCCGTATTGCGGTGAAGAATCCGAGGCGGTTCTGGATTTGTCCGGTGGCGATCAGACCTATATCGAAGATTGTCCTGTGTGTTGCCGTCCCATTACTTTTGTCTTGCAGACTGACGGTCATGAATGGTTGCTCGAAGTTCACAGCGAAAACGAGTGAGGGTCTATGCAGCGCATCTACGAACCGGAAAACCTGATGGAAGGCGAGCTGCTTCAAAGCATGCTCGCCAGCGAGGGTATCGAGGCGCATCTCGTAGGCCGCCATCTGATCGGCGGCACCGGGGAATTGCCGATGTTCGGCCTGCTGGGCTTGTCGGTCGATAACGATCAGGCCGAATACGCCCGGGAGCTGATCACCGCGTACAATGCCGCGCTGCCGCTGTCCGGCGATGAACCGGAGAGTTTTCCCGGCACGCTGGTCTGTTAGGCTGACGTTCGTTTGATCAAGAGTCGTATTGCCCCATGTGTGGACGTTATGCCCTGTTTCGCTGGAACCCCGCCTTCGCGGCCCTGCCCGGATTCCCCGCCGATCAGCAGGCCCAGTGGAATATCTCCCCCAACGATTCGGTGTTGATGCTGCGTGCCGGCGCAGACGGGCAACGTGAGTTGGCCCGCGCCCGTTGGGGCCTGACGCCGCCGTGGCTGACCGACCTGTCCCGCACCCCGGCCCATGCCCGCGCCGAAACCGTTGCAGAACAGCCGATGTTTCGCGAAGCCTTGCGCCTGCGTCGTTGCCTGCTGCCGGCCAATGGTTTCTATGAATGGCGCGGCACTACGCGCAAACGTCCGTACTGGCTGACCCCGGGGGAGGGCTCGACGCTGTTCTTAGCGGCGATCTGGGAGGCGTATCCGGTGCAGGAGCAGGTGTGGTTGAGTACGGCGGTGATCACCCAGCCGGCCTCGAGTCAGCGTCGACCGTTGATTCTCGATGCGGAGGGGCAGGAAGCCTGGCTCAACCCCGACACCCCGTTGCATGCCTTGCAGGCGTTGCTGGCCAGCGAACCTGCGGCGTTGCGTGAGCGGGTGCTGGCGAACCTGGTGAATGATCCGAAGCTCAATGGGCCGGAGTGTTTGACCCCGGGTTGATGAGTTGTCTGTGCTGACGCCTTCGCGGGCAAGCCTCGCACCTACGGGTAGGTGATTCCCTGTAGGAGCGAGGCTTGCCCGCGAAAAGGCCCTTTGATCAAACCTTGAACTGATTGATCAACCGCCGCTGCTGTTCCGCCAACTTGGTCAAATCCGCACTGGCCGCGCTCGATTCATCCGCTCCGCCGGCCACTTCATTGGCCACTTGCCCGATGTTGATCACGTTACGGTTGATGTCGTCCGCCACCGCGCTCTGTTCCTCGGCGGCGCTGGCGATCTGGGTGTTCATGTCGTTGATCACCGACACCGCCTGGGTAATGGTTTCCAGCGCCTGGGCCGCTTTCGCCGCGTGCTGCACACTTTCGTCGGTGCGGTTCTGGCTGTCTTCCATGACCCGCACCACATCGCGTGTGCCTTGCTGCAAATGCTGGATCATGGTTTGGATTTCTTCAGTGGCCTTCTGGGTTTTCTGCGCCAGGTTGCGCACCTCATCGGCTACTACTGCAAACCCACGACCCTGCTCACCGGCGCGGGCGGCTTCGATGGCCGCGTTCAAGGCCAGCAGGTTGGTCTGCTCGGCAATGCCGCGAATGGCCGTCAGGATCGCGTTGATGTTTTCGCTGTCCTTGGCCAGGGTCTGCACCACACCGACGGCTTTACCGATTTCCATCGCCAAAACGCCAATTGAATTCGACGTATCCCGGACGATTTGCATGCCTTGCGCCGCTGCCTGATCCGCATGGCTGGCGGCTTGCGCGGCCTGGGTCGCGTTGCGTGCCACGTCCTGGGCGGTGGCGGTCATTTCATGCACGGCGGTCGCGACCTGATCGATCTCGGCCATTTGTTTGTGCACACCGATGTTGGTGCGGATGGCGATGTCGGCGGTGTGTTCCGAGGAATCACTGACGCTCTGCACCGACGTCACCACTTGCGTGATCATCGCCTGCAACTTGGCGAGGAAGGTGTTAAAGCCTTTGGCGATCGAGCCCAATTCGTCGGCGCGGTCACTGGTCAGGCGACGAGTCAGGTCGCCTTCTCCCTGGGCGATATCGTCGAGCATCGCCACCATTTGCTTGAGTGGGCGGGCAATGCCGTGGCCCACCAGCCAGATCACCAACAAACCGATACCGGCAATCAACAGGCCGACCATGGCCATGCCAAAGGTGTCGGATTTGCGCTGTGCGTCCAGATCGCCCTGAAGTTTTTGCAGATCGGCCATCACCGCGTTCAGTGGCAGTTGCAGCATCAAGGTCCAGCGGGCGTCGGTCTGGCCGATGCCGAAGGGCAGGTACAACTCGATCCGGCCCTGGGCCTTGTCGACGGTGTAAGTCACTTCGCCGCGCTTGAGATTGGCCATGTTGGCAATCTGTTTGCTGTCGAGAATGTCGCTGACCTTTTCGCCGAATTTGCTCGGGTCTTTGGTGTAGGCGACGATCCGGCCGTTACTGCCGATCAGGACCATTTCACCGGCGCCGCTGTACAGTTTCTGATTCGCCCCCAGGAGCATTTCCTGGATGAAGTTCACCGACAGGTCGGCGCCGACGATGCCCTGGAATGCGCCGTTGAGCATGATCGGTTCAATGAAAGAGGCGAGCATGACGATCTTGTCGCCGACTTGTAGGGCGCCGGATCGATCACGCAGGATTTTTTGGTTTCCTTGGAGCACAGGTAGTACTCGCTGGCACGCACGCCGGTGGACAGGGTTTTCTGGTCGTCGACGTCCACCAGTTTGTCCAGGCCCAGGCTGCCGTCTTCGTTGCGGAACCACCACGGCAGGAAACGCCCGTTGCTGGCATCGATGCCGACTACTGGAGTGTCGAGGTAGGCCGCATCGTTGTGGTCGAGTGCGTTTTTTTCCCAGCCGATGTAGGTGCCGAGAATTTTCGGGTTGCGGGCGACGTTTTCCTTGATCAGGCTGATCAGTTGCTCACGGCTCAGGCTCAGTTGCGGCTGGCCGTCGGCGCCCGGTGTACCGATCAACGCGTTCACCCGCACCAGGCCACCGGCGATAAGCAGCGGTGCTTCGAGTTCGCGCTGGATCTGGCTGACCTGGGTTTGCGCCAGCGACGTCAGGCGTTGTTCGATGACTTGCTCGAACTGCGCCTGGGTCCGTTGCTGGACCATGTCTTGGGTCCGGGCGCCGGAAAACAGCGCATACAGCACCAGGGCTGCAACGACGCTGAGCACGATGGCGCCGGCCAGGGCGGCAACGGAAAACTGGATCGACTTGAATTTCATGGGTGCTCCGCACGCAAGAGGACGTCTGCGGTGCTGTATCGGCAGGCTGGCGGAGGGTCATGAACGAGGTGTCACGAATTGGCTGTTTTGGAGTGTTGGATGTCGTAAATGAATCATTGCGGACCGTGATCGGCCGTGGGGGCGCTGGTATGTGAATTTTTTCCTACGGTGATAAGGGCTTTGTCTGAAATGTACGTGCTACACGTCCGTTGTATCTGGCGCCGATACAAATCCCCACCTAGGATACGCGCATGTTTCCAGGGAGCTTCTTGATGAATAAGACATTGGTTTTGTGTGCACTGAGCGCAGGTCTGCTGCTCGCCGGTTGTCAGTCGGTCAATACCACCAGCGGTGGGGCCGTGGGCGTTGAGCGCAAGCAATACATGTTCAGCATGTTATCGACCTCTGAGGTCAATCAGATGTACGCCCAGTCTTATCAAAAGACCGTCGGGGAGGCGAGCAGCAAAGGCGTGCTGGACCAAACCAGTAACGATGCCAAGCGCGTGCAGGCAATCTCCAGGCGGCTGATTGCCCAGGCGCCGGTGTTTCGTCCGGATTCGGCCCAGTGGCAATGGGAAGTGAACCTGATCAAGAGCGACGAGCTGAATGCCTCTTGCGGGCCTGGCGGCAAGATCTTTTTCTACACCGGGCTGATCGACACCTTGCAACTCACCGACGACGAAATCGCCGCCATCATCGGCCATGAAATCGCTCACGCCTTGCGCGAGCACGGTCGCGAAGCGATGTCCAAGGCCTACGGTATCGAAATGGCCAAGCAGGGTGCTGGCGCGTTGTTCGGCCTGGGCGAGGGGGGGCTGGCTCTGGCGGACACCGTGGCGAAATACGGCATGACCTTGCCCAACAGTCGTGGCAATGAAAACGAGGCAGACTTGATCGGCCTCGAATTGGCTGCCCGTGCGGGGTACAACCCGAACGCGGCGATTACCCTGTGGAACAAGATGAGCAAAGCCTCGAATGGCGCGCCGCCAGAGTTCTTGAGCACTCACCCGGCGTCGGCCAGTCGGATTGCTGCCTTGCAGGCGGCGATTCCGAAGGTGATGCCGTTGTACGAGAAAGCATCGAAATCCTGATAGTCATTGGGTGAGGCTGCTGACGCCTTCGCGGGCAAGCCTCGCTCCTACAGGTTTTGGGTCGTACACACATTATGTAATCGACCGAAAACCTGTAGGAGCGAGGCTTCCCCGCGAAGAACGATAACGCGGTCTAACGACCTACCGCGTCAAACCCACCCACTGCTCTGCATCGCCTTGTACACCGCAACAATCGCCAGGATCAGGAACGCCGATGCCGCCAGGCGACGGATCAGGGTCAAGGGCAGTTTGTCTGCCGCAAAGTTACCTGCCAATACCACCGGCACGTTGGCAATCAACATCCCGGCGGTGGTGCCGATGATCACCAGCCACAGGTCCGGGTATTGTGCAGCGAGCATCACAGTTGCGACTTGGGTCTTGTCACCCATTTCCGCGAGGAAGAACGCAATCAGCGTGGTCAGGAACGGCCCGAATTTGCGGGCGGTGCTGGCTTCATCTTCGTCCATCTTGTCCGGCACCAGCGTCCACAGGGCCGTGGCGGTAAAGCTCGCGGCGAGGATCCAGTGCAACGTCGCATTCGAGAAGAAACTGCCGAACCAGGCGCCTACCGCGCCGGCTGCCGCATGGTTGGCCAGGGTCGCGGCGACGATGCCGGCGATGATCGGCCAGGGTTTGCGAAAGCGGGCAGCGAGAATGAGCGCGAGCAGTTGCGTCTTGTCGCCGATTTCGGCCAAGGCAACGATTGCGGTGGGAACGAGTAGAGAGTCCAACATCATCAGGGTTTTCCTAAGGGGCGGGTCGACACGGCTATGACACGTACAACCTTCCCGCCCCGGGTAAGGTGTTCGTGTCATAGGTCTTGTCAAACCCTGCGATCCGTCTGATGCGGACGCTTGGGTCGCATACGCCATGGTCTGAGGACCAAGTATGTTGACGTATGCCGGACGAGCATGGCGCTCGTGGGAGACTACTCCCCTAGGACGGAGCGGATTCTGCCTAGGCAAATCCGATTGGGCAAGCCCCAATGGCGCTTTTCGTAGGAGCCAGGCTTGCCGGCGAAGGCTCTCTTGAGGACGCCTTCGCCGGCAAGCCTGGCTCCTACATGTCAGATTTGCGCTTCAGCCGCGCTTGGCCCGGTAGATTCGGAAACCCTGTCCTTCAGCCTTGATCGCACACACGCCCAAGTGCTCTTCGATCAGTGGTTGATACTTCAGGAAGCTGTTCGCTACCAGTCGAAGTTCGCCGCCGTTTTTCAGATGTTTAGCCGCTTTTCGCAGCAAGTTCTCTGTGGCGAAGTAGTCGGTGTGTACGCCGACATGGAACGGTGGGTTGCTCAGGATCGCGCTCAAACCCATGGGGGCGGCATCGATGCCGTCACCGGTCAGTACCTCCGCGTCCAGGCCGTTGGCGGCCAAAGTCAGGCGGCTGCTGGCCGCGGCAAACGCGTCCACATCGAGTAGGGTGACCTGGTTATGTGGATAACGCCGCTTGACCGCCGCACCCAACACGCCCGCGCCGCAACCGAAATCCAGCAAGTGGCCGCTCGGCAGTTTGTCCAGATGTTCCAGCAGCAGGGCACTGCCGCGATCCAGTCGACCGTGGCTGAACACGCCCGGCAGGCTGATGACTTTCAATGGGCCTTCGGCCAATGGCAGTTCATATTCCTGGGCCAGGCTTTCCAGCGACTTGGCTTCTGGTGCATTGGCCACGGTGACCAGCCAAAGTTGGCAATGCCGTGCGCTGTCGAGCTTGCGGGGTTTGCCGAAGGGGTTCAGTTGCTTGGCCGCGCCTTCGATGCCGCTGCGCTTTTCGCCCACCAGGTACAACTCACGGCCGGCCAAACGAGAGGCGAGGGCGTTGAGGATGTAGTCGGTCAGGTCTTTGGACTTGGGCAGAAACACCACGGCGCTGTCGAACTCTCGCTCCGGCGCATTCACGCCGAAATGGCTGCGCTCGGCGAAACGGGCGTCCAGCGCCGCTTGATCGCCAGCGTGCCAGCACCAACCGTGGGCATCGGGCAAGCGGCCCAGCAAATCATCGGCAGGCAAACCGGCCAGCAACACCGAGCCCTGGAATAACTCGGCCTGACGAAGCAGTACTTCACTGCGCGGATCCATACTCTGCTCCTGGAAAAAAAGTGCCGCAGTTTATCAACTGACGACTCGCAGCGCTTGACCGCTGAAGTAGCCTTGGGCGTTTTCGGTCAACTGGGCAACGATTCGCTGCCGCGCCTCGCGACTGCCCCAGGCGTTGTGCGGGGTGACGATCAGCCGTGGAATATCCTGGGCCAGCAGCGGATTGCCTGCAGTGGGTGGTTCGACGCTCAACACGTCGGTGGCCGCGCCGCCCAGATGACCGTTACGCAGGGCATCGGCCAATGCTTGCTCGTCAATCAAGCCACCGCGCGCGGTGTTGACCACGAACGCACCGGCTTTCATCGAGGCCAGTTCGCGGGCGCCGATAAAGTGGCGAGTGTGTTCGTTGAGCGGGCAGTGCAGGGTCAGGGCGTCGATTTGCGGCAGCAGCTCATCCAGCGGCAAACGATCCGGTCGGGCCGGGCGCCCCGGAATCTGCCCCAGCAACACGCGCATGCCGAACGCCTCGGCCAACCGCGCCACGGCACTGCCCAGTTCCCCGTGGCCAAGCAGACCGAGGGTTTTGCCTTCGAGTTCGACGATCGGATAGTCCAGCAGGCAGAACTGTTTTGCCTGTTGCCAGCGACCTTCGGCGACGGCTTTTTGATAGTCGGCCAGGCGCGTCGCCAGATTCAGCAACAACATGATCGTGTGCTGAGCCACCGACGGCGTACCGTAACCCTGGCAGTTACAGACAGTAATCCCGTGAGTGCGGGCGGCGGGGAGGTCGACGTTGTTGGTGCCGGTGGCGGTGATCAGGATCAGCTTCAACTCGGGGCTGGCAGCCATGGCCGCCGCATCGATCAGGATTTTGTTGCTGATGGCGACAGTGGCGCCCTTGAGGCGTTCGACCACCTGATCAGGCGTGGTTTGCGCAAACAGCTGCAAGTCGCTGAAGCACTCGCGTAGCGGGCTGAGGTCGAGATCGCCGAGGTCCAGGGACGGATGGTCGAGGAAAACGGCGCGGCGAGAGTTCGTCATCAACTGTACCTTTTGTGCATTGAACTGAAGGCGTAATCTGCCGAGCCTACCAGATGAAATAATGGGGCATGCTGCCGAAGGCTGCGTTCGCTGTAGGAGCGAGGCTTGCCCGCGAAGCAAGCACTGCGGTGTATCTGATGCACCGCGTTTTCGTTCTTCGCGGGCAAGCCTCGCTCCTACAATTGCATTACGGTTGGCGGTGGCCACAGGTTTCACAGATGCCATAGGGTGTGACGTCCACCCTGGAAATTTCAATTGATCAGCCTGCCCAAAGGGAGTCCTCATGTACTGGACAGAATTCTTGACCGTTGCCCTTATTCACCTGCTGGCCGTCGCCAGCCCCGGCCCGGACTTTGCCGTGGTGGTGCGTGAGAGCGTGACGCACGGTCGCCGTGCCGGGACCTGGACGGCGCTGGGCGTCGGCTCGGCGATTTTTCTGCACGTCGGTTATTCGCTGCTGGGTATCGGGCTGATCGTGTCTCAGTCGATCGTGCTGTTCAATGCCTTGAAATGGGCCGCTGCCGCGTACCTGCTGTACATCGGCTTCAAGGCCCTGCGCGCGCAACCGGCTCCACCTGCGGCTGACGACCTGCATCAGGAAGCCGGTGAACGCACCGCGCGGGGCGCTTTCACCTCGGGCTTCGTGACCAATGGCCTGAACCCGAAAGCCACGCTGTTTTTCCTGTCGCTGTTCACCGTGGTGATCAACCCGCACACACCCTTGGCAGTACAGGCCGGTTACGGGATTTATCTGGCCGCGGCGACGGCAGTCTGGTTCTGCCTGGTGGCGATGCTGTTCAGCCAGCAACGCGTGCGCGCCGGCTTCGCCCGCATGGGCCACTGGTTCGACCGGACCATGGGCGCGGTGTTGATCGCCATCGGTGTGAAACTCGCGTTCACCGAGATGCACTGATTCTGCCAACTACGCATCCGATATAGATAACGAATCCCTGCAAATGCTGGCGTAAAGCTAGCATTTATACGGTTGTGCAAATCATCCCTTTGGCTGATTTGGCTGGCGTTCAAGGGCCCTAGAGTGCTTAGCTTTAGAAACCAAGACCGTGCAGTCAGAAAAGGGACTCTTATGTTGCAGACTCGCGTTATCCCCCCAGCCGAGGGCGCTTACCAGTATCCGCTGTTGATTAAACGGCTGCTGATGTCCGGTGCCCGTTACGAAAAAACCCGCGAGATCATCTACCGCGATCAATTGCGCTATAGCTATCCGACCCTGATCGAACGGGTCGCGCGGCTGGCCAACGTGCTGACGGCCGCCGGCGTGAAGGCCGGGGATACGGTGGCAGTGATGGACTGGGACAGCCATCGCTACCTGGAATGCATGTTTGCCATCCCGATGATCGGCGCGGTGATCCACACCATCAACGTGCGCCTGTCGCCGGAACAGATTCTCTACACCATGAACCACGCCGAGGACCGCTTCGTGCTGGTCAACAGCGAGTTCGTCGGGTTGTACAAGGCGATTGCCGGGCACCTGACTACCGTGGAGAAAACACTGCTGCTGACCGACTTGCCGGAAAAAACCGCCGACCTGCCGAACCTGATTGGCGAGTACGAGCAATTGCTGGCCGCCGCGAGCCCGCAGTACGACTTTAAAGACTTCGACGAAAACTCGGTCGCCACCACGTTCTACACCACCGGCACCACCGGTAACCCCAAAGGCGTGTATTTCACCCATCGCCAACTGGTGCTGCACACCATGGGCGTGTCGACCATCATGGGTTCCATCGACAGCGTGCGCCTGCTGGGCACCAACGACGTGTACATGCCGATCACCCCGATGTTCCATGTGCATGCCTGGGGCTTGCCGTATGTAGCAACCATGCTCGGGCTCAAGCAGGTCTACCCCGGCCGTTACGACCCCGAGTATCTGGTGGAACTGTGGCGCAAGGAGAAGGTGACCTTTTCCCATTGCGTGCCGACCATTCTGCAAATGGTCCTCAATGCCAAAGCGGCGCAAAACACCGATTTCGGTGGCTGGAAAATCGTCATCGGTGGCAGTGCGCTCAACCGTGCGCTGTATGAAGCGGCCAAAGCCAAGGGCGTTCAGTTGACCGCCGCTTACGGCATGTCGGAAACCGGCCCATTGGTATCGTGCGCGCACCTCAACGATGAGCTGATGGCCGGCACCGAAGACGAACGCACCACCTACCGGATCAAGGCCGGTGTGCCGGGGCCGTTGGTCGAGGCGGCGATCGTCGACACCGACGGCAACTTCCTGCCTGCCGATGGCGAGACCCAGGGCGAACTGGTGCTGCGCGCGCCGTGGCTCACCGAGGGCTATTTCAACGAGCCGCACAAAGGCGCCGAGCTCTGGGCCGGGGGCTGGCTGCACACCGGCGACGTGGCGACGCTGGACAGTATGGGCGTGATCGACATTCGCGACCGGATCAAGGACGTGATCAAGACTGGCGGCGAATGGATCTCCTCCCTGGACCTGGAAGACCTGATCAGCCGCCACCCTGCGGTACGCGAAGTAGCAGTGGTGGGCATCGCCGATCCGCAGTGGGGCGAGCGTCCGTTTGCGCTGTTGGTGGTCAGGGAAGGGCATGAGATCGGGGCCAAGGAACTCAAGGAGCACCTCAAGCCATTCGTTGAACAGGGGCACCTGAGCAAGTGGGCTATCCCAAGCCAGATCGCTATTGTTACTGAAATTCCCAAGACCAGTGTCGGCAAACTCGACAAGAAGCGCATCCGCGTCGACATCACCGAATGGCAGGCTAACAACAGTACCTTCCTCTCGACGCTTTAAGCGTCTGCTGGCGCGCCGAAAACGGCGCGCCAGACCCACCAAGCAAGCGCTTGACTTGTGAAATCCGAATTTTCAGCCATCCTTGCCGGGCCGACATGTGTCGGACTGGCGAAAGGACTGTTCCAGAGTGGCCGGCAGCTGCAAATCACACTTTAGAGGGATCAAGCACTACTACCTGCTGGCTATAGTCCGCTCAAGGATTTTTAAGAACGGAGCTCACGCACAAAACGGGGCGATGCAACTTTGGAGTGACTTCGGAACCGCTTGGCTTCCGGTCACCCACAACGTTTTTAAAAGTACTCAGCCATAACAATAATGCACATGGAGTAGCGTCGATGACATCAGTAAACCAGTTCTGGCGCCGGGCGAAACTGCCCTTGGCGGTCAGTCTTGCCTCTTCGCTCGCCGGGCCTGCATTCGGCGTCAGTTTCAACGTCGGTGAGATCGAAGGTCAATTTGACTCATCCCTGTCGATCGGAGCCAGTTGGTCTACTCAGAGCCCGAACAAGAACCTCATCGGCGTCAATAACGGGGGCCACGGCCTGTCCCAGACGTCCGATGACGGTCACAACAACTTCAAGAGCGGCGAAACCTTCTCGAAGATCTTCAAGGGCATCCATGACCTTGAATTGAAATACGGCGACACCGGCGTCTTCGTCCGGGGCAAATACTGGTACGACTTCGAGCTCAAGGATGAAAGCCGCGAGTTCAAAGACATCAGCGACAGCAACCGCAAGGAGGGGGCCAAGTCCTCCGGCGGCCAGATTCTCGACGCCTTCGTCTACCACAACTACGCCATCGCCGATCAGCCGGGTTCCGTGCGTCTGGGCAAGCAGGTTGTAAGCTGGGGTGAAAGTACTTTCATCGGCGGTGGCATCAACTCGATCAACCCGATCGACGTGTCCGCATTCCGTCGTCCCGGCGCCGAGGTCAAGGAAGGTCTGATCCCGGTCAACATGTTCTACGTGTCCCAGAGCCTCACCGACAATCTGTCGGCCGAAGCCTTCTATCAGCTGGAATGGGACCAGACGGTTGTCGATAACTGCGGCACCTTTTTCTCCCAGCCAGACATCATTGCCGACGGTTGCGACAACAACCTGCGCGTGCTGAACAAGCGCTCGACCATTCCGGCCGCCGCCCTGCCTACATTGACCAGGCTGGGCGTCGACGTAAACGATGAAGGTGTGCTGGTGCGCCGTGGGCCGGATCGCGATGCGCGGGACAGCGGCCAGTGGGGCGCGTCCCTCAAATACATGTTCGAGCCGCTGGACACCGAGTTCGGTGCCTATTTCATGAATTATCACAGTCGTGCGCCGATCTTCAGCGCCACCGGTGCTCCAGCGGCGGCCTACGCCCGGGCAGCGGCTTTGCCGGGGGCGCTTCGGGCTTTGGCACCCTTGGTGGTCGCGGGTAACTCGAACTACTTCGTCGAGTATCCGGAAGACATCCGCCTCTACGGCTTGAGCTTCTCCACGACCCTGCCTACCGGCACTGCGTGGAGCGGTGAACTCAGCTACCGTCCGAACGCGCCGGTGCAGCTCAACTCCACCGACATCCTGTTTGCCGGCGTACGCCCATTGGGTGGGGCCCTGACCAATGCTTCGCTGCTCCCTGGCGTGCCGGGTCAGGACTTGCACGGCTATCGCCGCAAGGAAATCACCCAGTTCCAGACCACCCTGACGCACTTCTTCGATCAGGTCATGGGCGCCAGCCGTCTGACCCTGGTGGGCGAAGTGGGTGTGACTCACGTCGGTGGCCTGGAAAGCAGCTCGGAGATCCGTTACGGCCGTGACCCGGTCTACGGGCCTGGTGAACTGCCGGCTACCGGCGGCCTCAACACCTGCTCGGCGATCCTCAACACCAGTACCATCAACGGTGCCGGCGCAGGTGCGGCTACCAATAACCGCAGCCGCAACTGCGATGACGAGGGCTTTACCACGTCGATGTCGTGGGGTTATCGCGGTCGCGCCATCTGGGAATACAACGACGTATTCGCCGGTGTGAACCTCAAGCCGAACGTGGCCTGGTCCCATGACGTGAGCGGTTACTCGCCTGGCCCTGGCGGTAACTTCGAGGAAGGTCGTAAAGCGGTGAGCCTGGGTGTCGACGCCGAATACCAGAACACCTACACCGCGAGCCTGGCGTACACCAACTTCTTCGACGGCAAGTACACCACCGTGGATGATCGCGACTTCGTTGCGCTCAGCTTCGGCGTGAACTTCTAAGCACTGTATTTTCAGGACGAACACATTTATGAAAATAACAAAGAGTCTGTTTCACGTTGGCGTTCTGGGGCTGTCGCTGCTGGCAACCGGTGTCATGGCGGCGGTTCCTGCGGCCGAAGCGGACAAGCTGGGCAAGAGCCTGACCCCGATGGGCGCCGAGATGGCGGGTAACGCCGACGGTTCGATCCCGGCCTGGAAACCCATGCCTAAAAACGCCGGTAGCGTGGACAGCAAGGGTTTTCTGTCTGATCCGTTCGCGAGTGAAAAACCGCAGTTCACCATCACTGCGCAGAACGTCGACCAGTACAAGGACAAGCTCGCGCCGGGCCAGTACGCAATGTTCAAGCGTTACCCGGAGACCTTCAAGATGCCGGTCTACCCGTCTCATCGCGGTGCCACCGTGCCGGATGAGGTGTTTGCCTCGATCAAGAAGAACGCCACCAACACTAACCTGGTGTCCGGCGGCAACGGTCTGGAAAACTTCGAAACCGCGATCCCGTTCCCGATTCCGAAAAGTGGCGTTGAAGTCATCTGGAACCACATCACCCGTTATCGCGGCGGCAGTGTGACCCGTCTGATAACCCAGGCCACGCCGCAGCCGAACGGCTCGTTCAGCCTGGTGTACTTCGAAGACCAGTTTGTGTTCCGCGACAAGATGAAGGATTACGACCCGAAAAATCCGGGCAACATCCTGTTCTACTTCAAGCAGAAAGTGACCGCGCCGGCGCGTCTGGCCGGTGGTGTGCTGCTGGTGCACGAAACCCTCGACCAGGTTAAGGAGCCGCGTTCGGCGTGGGTCTACAACGCCGGGCAACGCCGTGTACGTCGTGCGCCGCAAGTGTCCTATGACGGGCCGGGTACCGCTGCCGATGGCCTGCGTACCTCCGACAACCTGGACATGTACAACGGTGCGCCGGATCGCTATGACTGGAAGCTCGAAGGCAAGAAAGAGATGTACATCGCCTCCGACAGCTACAAGCTCGATTCGCCACAACTGAAGTACGCCGACATCATCAAGGCCGGTCACATCAACCAGGACCTGGCTCGCTATGAACTGCGTCGGGTCTGGCATGTGGTCGCGACCCTGAAGGAAGGTCAGCGTCACATCTACGCCAAACGTGATTTCTACATCGACGAAGACACCTGGCAGGCGGCTGTGGTCGACCACTACGACGGTCGCGGGCAACTGTGGCGTGTCGCCGAGGCTCACTCCGAGAACTACTACGACAAGCAAGTGCCGTGGTACGCCCTCGAAACCTTGTACGACCTGCAATCGGGCCGTTACCTGGCCCTGGGCATGAAGAACGAAGAGAAGTCGGCATATAACTTCGGCTTCACTGCCAGCACCGCAGACTTCACGCCGGCAGCTTTGCGTCAGGAAGGCGTTCGCTAATACGGTGTAAACCGAGGCCGCATCCTCGAAAAAACGCCCCGACTGGTTCGGGGCGTTTTTTTGGAAGTTCCTGAATATCGTTGTAGCAGCTGCCGAGCTTGCGAGGCTGCGTTCGGCTGCGCAGCAGTCGTGAATCACGCTGACGCGGTCTGCCTGATGCACCGCAGGTTCTGGTTTGACGACTGCTTCGCAGCCGAACGCAGCCTCGCAGGCTCGGCAGCTGCTACGAGGCCGGTGGGGCTGTCCGGTTTACCGACACTTCTGTTCGTAGTCTTTTTGTAGCCATTTGTAGCAATAACCTTCAATAGCTCTTCGTTTACCGCTAGGCTGCGGACATCTGTAACGCCGCCATCAGCCTTTCAAACAAGAGCCGGCCATGACTGATCTGTCCCCACTTCCGGGCCCTGCAAGCGTTGCCGTCGCCGCATTGGACGGACGCTTTTTCCGGCCTCCGCTGCCCGACGGCCATGTGCTGCGGCCGCGTTTGTGCGAGCGCCTGAGCGTCGGCCTCGGTGGCAGGCTATTGCTGGTCAGCGCACCGGCGGGGTTCGGCAAGAGTTCATTGGCGGTGGAGTTTTGCCAGGGGTTGCCGGGTCACTGGCAAAGCCTGTGGCTAGGGTTGAGTCCTCGGGACAGCGATCCCGGTCGTTTTCTTGAGCGCCTGCTTGAAGGTCTTCAGGAGTATTTTCCGCAACTGGGCAGGCAGGCGCTGGGGCTGTTGAAAATGCGCCAACGTCATCAACCGTTCGCCTTCGAAGAATGGCTGGACGGTTTGCTCGATGAACTGGCTGTGCACCTTTCACCCGGTACGCCGCTGTTGCTGGTGCTTGATGACTATCATCTGGCCCAAGGCCCGGTGCTTGATCGTTGCCTGCAATTTTTTCTCAATCATTTACCCGATGGCCTGCTGGTCATGGTCACCAGTCGGCAACGTCCCGACTGGCATTTGGCACGCCTGCGCCTGTCGCGACAACTGCTCGAATTGCATGAGCAGGATCTTCGACTGACCCACGATGAAGCCCTGAGCCTGCTTGATCGACACAGCATTTCATTGCGTGGCGAGGCGCTGGAGAGTTTGATCCAGCGCAGCGAAGGCTGGGTGGCCGGGCTGCGTTTCTGGCTGCTGGCGGCCTCCGAGGCGGGCAGCGAGGGCGCATTGCCCCAATCGCTGTACGGTGGGGAAGGGCTGATTCGCGATTACCTGCTCGAAGAAGTGATCGATTGCCTGCCCGCCGAGGTGCAGTCATTCCTGTACGAGACCGCGCCTCAAGAGCGCTTTTGCAGCGAGTTATGCGACGCGGTGCGCGAAGCCCATGACAGTGCCGAGATCCTGCGTTTCCTGCTGGCGCATCAGGTGTTTCTGGTGCCGCTGGACGAACACGGTCACTGG
This sequence comes from Pseudomonas sp. GM102, assembly GCF_000282555.1. Lineage (NCBI taxonomy): Bacteria > Pseudomonadati > Pseudomonadota > Gammaproteobacteria > Pseudomonadales > Pseudomonadaceae > Pseudomonas > Pseudomonas sp. GM102. Next base: position 18,373 of record NZ_AKJB01000102.1, read on the forward strand.
TATCGCTATCACCACCTGTTTTCCGACCTGCTGCGCAGCCGGCCCACCGCCCAGGCGATGGTGCCGACGGCCAGCCTGCATCTGCGTGCCTGCCGCTGGTTCAATGCCCAAGGGTTGCTCGATGAGGCGGTAGAGCAGGCGTTGCGTGCCGGGCATCTGGACGTTGCAGCGAATCTGGTACAAAACCTCTCTGAAGAACAACTGCTGGCCGAGCAGAACGTCGGCATGCTGTTGCGCTGGAAAATGGACTTGCCCGACAGCCTGCTGATCAGCACGCCACGGCTGATCGTGCTCTACAGCTGGGCGTTGGGGCTGGCCTGCCAACTGGACGCTGCAGAGGAACTGGCCAGCCACTTGAGCCGCTTCCTGCCGGCTCCGTCGGCCACTGCGCAAAAATCCATGCTGGCGCAGTGGCTGGCCCTGAGCGGCATCATTGCCCGGGGGCGAGGCAATCGCGAGCTGACGTTGCTCTATTGCACCGAAGCGCTGGAGAGCCTGCCGGCCAAACGCTATGGGCAGCGCCTGATGTGCCTCTCGACATTGTCTAACCTGGCCATTGCCGACAGCGACCTCTGGCGTGCCCGGGGACTGAATCGTGAGTCCCTTGAACTGGCACAACGGGTCGGCAATCCGCTGTTCGAGGCACTGGCCCATTACGACCGCGCCCGAGTACTGCAAGCGCGTGGGGAGATTCTTCGCTCGCTGGATGAGGTCCGCCAAGGGCTGCAACGCCTGCAAGGCTTATCGCCGCAACGGCTGTATGCGGTGCGCGCACGGTTGACCTTATATGAGGGTTTTTTGCTGGCGCTGCGCTTGCAACCCCAGGCTGCGCGGGCACGTTTGCTCGCGGGTTTGGGCGAAGCGCGGGCCTGTCGCGACATCAGTGTACTGATCGGCCACTGCGTGATCGCCCGTCTGGAGGGCAGCAGCGGCGAGTTCGCCAAAGCCTTCGCCGAACTCTCCGAGGCCGAGCGCCTGATGCACATCTGGGATGTCCCACCGATTTACTACCTGGCGATGATCACCCTGGTCAAATGCGAACTCTGGCTGGCCCAGGGCCGCACCGATCTGGCCGAAGCCTGGCTCGCGCGACTGGGTCAGACTTACAACGGAGAAAAACCGGCAGCGCCGCCGGAGTTCCATCCACAACTGCCGTTGCACATTGAACTGCAACAGGCGGTGCTGGACATGATGAAAGGCCAGTCCATGCTTGCCGAAGGGCGCTTGAACGCGTTGCATGAGCACGGTCAGCACAGCGGCCGGCAGATGCTCAGCGTGATGGCGCTCAGTCAGAAAATCATCCTGTTGCTGGCGGGCGGGCGCGAATCCGAGGCCCGCAAAGCGTTGGCCCAAGCTTTGGAAGCGGCCTCCGGTGGCGTCCTGCAACCGTTTGACCCATTGTTGACCGAACATCCGGACTGGCTGCGCGGGCAATTTCAACTCTTTGCGCCGACGGCCGTTTCTCAGAGTCTCTCGGAAAAACTTCCGGCCATGGCCTCCCGCCCGGTCCTGGAGTCATCGCCTGCTGCCGAACAACTCAGTACGCGTGAACTGGCCGTTCTGCGACTGATTGCCCAAGGGTGTTCGAACCAGGAAATCAGCAATCAGTTGTTCATTTCGCTGCACACGGTGAAAACCCATGCCAGCCATATCAACAGTAAGTTGGGGGTTGAACGGCGCACGCAGGCGGTGGCGCGGGCGAAGGAGCTGGGGGTGTTGGGGTAACGCATTCTTACGATGTACATGGGGTAAATGGATCAGGGCAATTCTGTGCCAAAATTGGCTATTCCTGTTTCCCGAGCGTGCCCCGATGTCCCAGCAACCCACCCTCATCCGCGAAACCTTCCCCGTCGGCCCGTTGCAGTGCAACTGCACAATCATTGGCGACCCGATCACCAAGAAGGCCATCGTCGTCGACCCGGGCGGCAACCACGAACTGATCCTCGCTCGCCTGGATGCCTTGGGCCTGAAAGTGGTCAGCATCATTCACACCCACGCGCACCTGGATCATTTCCTGGCTTCCGGGCAGCTGAAGGAGAAAACCGGCGCGACACTGCATCTGCATAAAGAAGATCAATTCCTCTGGGATAACCTGGAGATGCAGTGCCAGATGTTCGGTGTGCCTTACACCCCCGTGCCATCGCCGGATCGCTGGTTGGCCGACGATGAAGAACTGGCTTGCGGGTGTGGCGTGGCGTTGCACACGCCGGGTCATACACCAGGTTCCATGAGCTTTTGGTTTTCAGAGGCTAAGCTGCTGATTGCCGGTGACACGCTTTTCAAGCGAGGGGTAGGGCGCACGGATTTATGGGGAGGCGATCAGGCGACTCTCGTGCGGTCGATCAAGCAGCGGTTGTATACCCTCGACGAAGAGGCGACGGTGGTGACTGGTCATGGTCCAGACACGTGTCTGGGCGATGAAATGCGCGGTAACCCCTTTGTACGAGCCTGAAGATGCAGTTGTGAAAGGCACGACGGAATTTTTGGCGTTGGCCATGATCAAACGCCCGCAAAGGTTCATTGCTTAAGTCCGCTGCACCACAGAATGCAAAAAAGTAGGAGCTCTCCATGTTCACCTCGCGTCGTTTGATTATTGTCGCTACTGCTGTGGCTTTGTTGTCCGGTTGCGCATCGCAGAACCCTTATGACAACCAGGGTCAGGCTGATGGCGGCTCCACGGGCATGAGCAAAACCGCCAAATACGGTGGCCTCGGCGCCTTGGCCGGTGCACTGGCCGGTGCTGCCATCGGGCACGATAACCGTGGCAAGGGCGCGCTGATTGGCGCCGCCGTGGTGGGGGCTTCTGCCGCCGGTTACGGTTACTACGCCGACCAGCAAGAGAAAAAGCTGCGGGCCAGCATGGCCAACACTGGGGTTGAAGTGCAGCGTCAGGGCGATCAGATCAAGCTGATCATGCCGGGCAACATCACCTTCGCCACCGATTCGGCGAACATCGCGTCGAGCTTCTACCAGCCGCTGAACAGCCTGGCGGGCTCGCTCAAGGAGTTCAACCAGAACCAGATCGAGATCGTCGGCTACACCGACAGCACCGGCAGCCGTCAGCACAACATGGACCTGTCCCAGCGTCGTGCCCAAAGTGTGGCGACTTACCTGACCTCCCAGGGTGTCAGCGGCGCCAATCTGTCGGCGCGTGGTGCCGGGCCGGATAACCCGATTGCCAGCAATGGTGACGTGAATGGCCGGGCGCAGAACCGTCGCGTCGAGGTCAACCTGAAGGCGATTCCTGGTCAGGAATATCAGCAACAGGGCCAGGTTCAGCAGTACCCTTAAGTGTCTGACTGAATCCGGTTGTAAAAAAGCCCGCCCGATCCTCAGCAGATCGGGCGGGCTTTTTGTTGGCTCTGGCCCCATCGCGAGCAGGCTCGTTCCCACAGTTGACCGTGTACCGATCCTACAACTCGGTCGAATGTGGGAGCGAGCCTGCTCGCGATGGGGTCGGTACAGACCATCAAATCAGAAACAAAAAAGCCCTCGAACAATCGCTTGTCCGAGGGCTTTTTGTGTCGTGCGAAACCTGATTACTTCTTCAGGCCGTAATGCTCATCAAGCATCCCCGGCGCGTTTGGGGCTTTGGGGGCGTAGTCGCGAGGCGGTTCCTGATCGCGCGGTGGCGTCAGGCGTTCCCGTGGAGCCTGCGCCGCGTCGGCGTGCAAGGCAGCCAGCAAGCGTTGGCGAGTCTGCTCGTCCAGGGCCAGACGGTTGGCGCCCTCGGCGAGATGATCCTGCACTTCCTGATAGCTCGCAGTCAGTTTCTTGACCAGGTTTGCAGTGCTGTTGAAGTGGGTGACCACTTCGTTCTGATAACTGTCAAAACGTTCCTGAATGTCATCCAGCTGACGTTGCGTGCTGCTAGGCGCGGCATTCGGCACCAGGCGAGCGATCAGGAATCCAATGGCGACACCCACAACCAGGGCAAGAGTCGGCAACAACCAAACTAAGAGCGAGTGTTCCACGAGTCCTTCCTCTATAAACGGCTTTGCTTTACGTTAACGGCTCGAACCTGCGCTGTATACCGCGATTCACTCGCAATAGAATTGGCACAGACAATTGGCTAGACGAGTCGACCCGATTCGAGGTCACGGAGTTCCTTCCTTGCTTATGCGCGAAACCCCTGTAGTGATTGATGGCCCGGTCGGCCAACTGGAAGCCCTGTACTTGAATAGTGAGGGGCCGGATAACGAGCAACCCCGCGGTCTGGCGCTGATCTGCCACCCGAACCCGGTGCAGGGTGGCACCATGCTCAACAAAGTCGTCTCGACCTTGCAGCGCACCGCGCGCGACGCCGGTTTTATTACCTTGCGGTTCAACTACCGTGGCGTCGGCGCCAGTGCTGGCGCGCACGACATGGGCACTGGCGAAGTCGACGATGCCCAGGCGGTGGCCGAATGGCTGCGGGCCAAACATCCTGACTTGCCCCTGACCCTGTTCGGTTTCTCCTTCGGCGGATTTGTTGCAGCAAGTCTCGGCGGACGCCTGGAAGCCAAGGGCGAGCAACTCAAGCATTTGTTCATGGTCGCGCCCGCCGTCATGCGCTTGGGCGATCAGGATCAACTGCCGCAGCAAGGTGCATTGACCCTGATCCAGCCGGAAACCGACGAAGTCATCGATCCGCAGCTCGTTTACGACTGGTCCGACGCACTCGATCGCCCCCATGAGCTGCTGAAAGTGGCAGAATGCGGACACTTTTTTCATGGCAAGCTGACCGATCTCAAGGATCTGATCCTGCCGCGTCTTTCGAATTGATTGCAGTCTGACAAGCGATTACCCATGACGACTCGTACCCGTATTCTCACCGGTATTACCACCACCGGCACGCCGCACCTGGGCAACTACGCCGGCGCCATCCGCCCGGCGATCGTCGCCAGCCGTGACAGCAATGCCGATTCGTTCTACTTCCTGGCCGACTACCACGCCCTGATCAAATGCGATGACCCGCTGCGCATCCAGCGCTCGCGTCTGGAAATCGCCGCGACCTGGCTGGCCGGTGGCCTGGACGTGGACCGCGTGACGTTCTATCGCCAGTCCGACATCCCGGAAATCCCTGAACTGACCTGGCTGCTGACCTGCGTGGCCGCGAAGGGCCTGCTCAACCGCGCCCATGCCTACAAGGCCTCGGTGGACAAGAACGTCGAGACCGGCGAAGACCCGGACGCGGGCATCACCATGGGCTTGTACAGCTACCCGGTGTTGATGGCTGCGGACATTCTGATGTTCAACGCCCACAAGGTGCCGGTCGGCCGTGACCAGATCCAGCACGTGGAAATGGCCCGGGACATCGGCCAGCGCTTCAATCACTTGTTCGGCCAAGGCAAAGAGTTCTTCACCATGCCCGAAGCGCTGATCGAGGAAAGTGTCGCCACCTTGCCGGGCCTCGACGGTCGCAAGATGTCGAAGAGCTACGACAACACCATTCCGTTGTTCAGCAGCGCCAAAGAGATGAAAGACGCGATTTCGCGGATTGTCACCGACTCCCGTGCCCCGGGTGAAGCCAAGGATCCGGATAACTCGCACCTGTTCACCTTGTTCCAGGCCTTCGCTACGCCGGCACAATCCGACGAATTCCGCAGCGAATTGCTCCAGGGCCTGGGTTGGGGCGAGGCGAAGAATCGTCTGTTCCAGTTGCTCGACAGCGAACTGGGCGAATCCCGCGAGCGTTATCACCAGTTGATCGAACGCCCGGCGGATCTGGAAGACATGCTGCAGATCGGCGCCAAAAAGGCCCGCTCGGTGGCGACGCCGTTCCTCCACGAACTGCGTGAAGCGGTCGGCCTGCGTTCTTTCGTTGCTCAGACCCAAGTCGCAGCGACCACCAAGAAGAAAGCTGCGAAAGCCGCGCGCTTCGTCAGCTTCCGTGAAGACGATGGCAGTTTCCGCTTCCGTCTGCTGGCGGCCGATGGCGAGCAACTGTTGCTGTCGCGCAACTTCGCTGACGGTAAAACCGCAGGGCAAGTGACCAAGCAACTGCAATCCGGTCAAGCCTTGGACGTGCGCAGTGAAGACCTGAGCTTCAGCGTCTGGTTGGAGGGCGAGTGCGTGGCCGACAGTCCGGCCTTCGCCGACAGCGCTGCTCGCGATGCTGCCATCGGTGCTTTGCGCGTTGCCCTGACACCGGTTCAGGAATAATCAACGGCTCGGTCCGACCAAGGGCCGATTGCCATTCCCACGGGCCGTCGCTACAGTGACGGCCCGTTTTTGTTGCCTTGCTAACGAATTATGACGCCCCTAGAACGATATCAAGCTGATCTGAAACGCCCGGAATTCTTTCATGACGCTGCGCAGGAAACAGCCGTGCGCCATTTGCAGCGCCTGTACGACGATCTGGTCGCGGCCTCGCAGAACAAACCGGGCCTGCTCGGCAAACTGTTTGGCAAGAAAGACCAGGTGCCGGTCAAGGGCTTGTACTTCTGGGGCGGCGTGGGTCGCGGCAAGACTTACCTGGTCGACACCTTCTTCGAAGCGCTGCCGTTCAAGGAAAAGACTCGCACTCACTTCCACCGCTTCATGAAGCGCGTGCATGAAGAGATGAAGACCCTGGGCGGTGAGAAAAACCCGCTGACCATCATCGCCAAGCGCTTCTCCGACGAGTCGCGAGTTATTTGTTTCGATGAGTTCTTCGTCTCCGACATCACCGACGCGATGATTCTTGGCACGTTGATGGAAGAGTTGTTCAAGAACGGCGTGACCCTGGTCGCGACGTCGAACATCGTGCCCGACGGCCTGTACAAGGACGGCCTGCAGCGTGCGCGTTTCCTGCCGGCCATTGCGCTGATCAAGCAGAACACCGAGATCGTCAACGTCGACAGCGGCGTCGATTACCGTCTGCGTCACCTCGAGCAAGCGGAACTGTTCCACTTTCCGCTGGATGAAGCCGCCCAGGAAAGCCTGCGCAAGAGCTTCCGGGCTCTGACGCCGGAATGCACGGCAGCCATCGAGAACGACGTACTGGTGATCGAGAACCGTGAAATTCGTGCCGTGCGCACTTGCGATGACGTGGCCTGGTTCGACTTCCGCGAACTCTGCGACGGCCCGCGCAGCCAGAACGATTACATCGAACTGGGTAAAATCTTCCACGCCGTGTTGCTCAGCGATGTCGAGCAGATGAGCGTCACCACCGACGACATCGCCCGACGCTTCATCAACATGGTCGACGAGTTCTACGACCGTAACGTGAAGCTGATCATTTCCGCTGAAGTCGAGCTCAAAGACCTCTACACCGGCGGTCGCCTGAACTTCGAGTTCCAGCGCACGCTTAGCCGTTTGCTGGAAATGCAGTCACACGAGTTCCTGTCCCGGGCGCATAAGCCGTAGGACGGTTCGGAAAATAAAAAAGGGCCTGCAATGCAGGCCCTTTTTAGTGCGCGCCGAAGAACCCACATTGAATTTGGGTTCAGGCCTTAAGCCGCTTGCTGAAACTGCTGCCGATACTGGTTCGGCGACAACTCGGTGTGCTGGCGGAACAGTCGGGCGAAGAAACTCGCATCGTCGTAACCGACTTCATAGCTGATGGTTTTGATGCTCTTGCGGCTGCCGGACAACAAACCCTTGGCCGTTTCAATGCGCAGCCGTTGCAGGTAATGCAGCGGTTTGTCACCGGTGGCGGTCTGGAAGCGACGCATGAAGTTGCGGATGCTCATGCCGTGTTCGCGGGCCACGTCTTCGAAGCGGAATTTATCGGCGAAGTGTTCTTCGAGCCAGTGCTGGATCTGCAGGATGATCACGTCCTGGTGCAGTTTCTGCCCGCCGAAACCGATCCTCCCCGGCGCATAGCTGCGCTGCACTTCGTAAAGAATGTCGCGGGCCACGGCCTGGGCCACGTTGGCGCCGCAAAAACGCTCGATCAAGTAAATGTAGAGATCGCAGGCCGAGGTGGTGCCGCCGGCGCAATACAGGTTGTCGGCGTCGGTCAGGTGTTTGTCCTGATTGAGCTGGACCTGCGGGAAGCGCTCGGCAAACGCGTTGAAGAAACGCCAGTAGGTCGTCGCTTCCTTGCCATCGAGCAACCCGGCCTCGGCCAGCCAGAACACGCCGGTGGCCTCGCCACACAACACGGCGCCGCGTGCATGCTGCTGACGCAGCCACGGCAGGACCTGTGGATAACGTTTGCAGAGGGTGTCGAAATCGTCCCAGAAGGCGGGAAGGATGATGACGTCGGCGTTTTCCAGGCCGCCGTCCACCGGCATGATCACGTCGCTGAAGCTGTTCACCGGTTTGCCGTCGGGGCTGACCAGCCGGGTTTCAAACGCCGGTGTCAGGCCGTGGCCCAGTTGTTTGCCATAGCGCAGGCTGGCCAGATGGAAGAAATCCTTGGCTTGCATGAGGGTGGAAGCGAAAACCCGGTCGATAGCCAGGATGCTGACGCGCCGCAAGGGCGTGGAGACTTGGTTAGACATAATTCAACTTTATTCTTATAGGGGAAAGTGGTCACCAGACGGCTGGATCGTCTTATTTTTTGTCGGATGTGTCCAGTGTCCTGTATCGGATACGAGGCTTAGTCTCTAAAGGTCAATTCCGGCTAACAATAACGACAGGTGCCGCATGATCCCCAGAACCTTGTTCAGCTCCGAGCACGAACTTTTTCGCGACAGCGTGCGAACGTTCCTCGAAAAAGAGGCCGTGCCGTTCCATGGGCAATGGGAAAAACAAGGCTATATCGACCGCCAACTCTGGAACAAGGCAGGGGAGGCGGGGATGCTTTGTTCGCATCTGCCGGAAGCATACGGCGGGCTGGGGGCAGACTTTCTCTACAGCGCGGTGGTGATCGAAGAGGTCGGCCGCCTGGGGCTGACCGGCATCGGTTTTTCACTTCATTCGGACATTGTGGCGCCTTACATCCTGCATTACGGCAGTGAAGCGCTGAAACACAAATACCTGCCCAAACTGGTGTCTGGTGAGATGGTCACCGCGATTGCGATGACCGAGCCGGGTGCCGGTTCCGACCTGCAAGGGGTGAAGACCACCGCTGTGCTGGATGGCGACGAATACGTGATCAACGGTTCGAAGACCTTCATCACCAATGGTTTTCTGGCTGACTTGGTGATCGTCGTGGCCAAGACTGATCCAAAGGCAGGAGCGAAGGGCACCAGCCTGTTCCTGGTGGAGGCCAATACGCCGGGCTTCGCCAAGGGCAAGCGTCTGGAAAAGGTCGGGATGAAGGCTCAGGACACCTCGGAGCTGTTTTTCCAGGACGTTCGGGTCCCGAAGGAAAACCTGCTGGGCCAGGCCGGGATGGGCTTCGCTTACCTGATGCAGGAACTGCCGCAGGAGCGTCTGACGGTCGCGGTAGGTGGCTTGGCGTCAGCCGAAGCGGCGTTGCAATGGACGCTGGATTACACCCGTGAGCGCAAGGCTTTCGGCAAGGCCATCGCCGACTTCCAGAACACCCGCTTCAAACTCGCTGAAATGGCGACCGAAATCCAGATCGGCCGGGTTTTCGTCGATCGCTGCCTGGAACTGCATCTGCAAGGCAAACTCGACGTGCCGACGGCGGCGATGGCCAAGTACTGGGGCACCGACCTGCAATGCAAGGTGCTCGACGAGTGCGTGCAGTTACATGGCGGTTACGGGTTCATGTGGGAATACCCGATCGCCCGGGCGTGGGCGGATGCGCGGGTGCAACGGATCTATGCCGGGACCAATGAGATTATGAAAGAGATTATTGCGCGGTCGCTGTAATTTTGCGGTGACAGGGCGGACGCCATCGCGGGCAAGCCACGCTCCCACAGTGTCAGGTGATTTCCTGTGGGAGCGTGGCTTGCCCGCGATTGGGCCCTATGAATCAATCAAGGAGCCGGATTCGGGTGATCCTGGTGAATCGCCTCGATCCCCGCCAACACTTCGTCGGAAAGTTTCAGCTCGAAGCTGGCAATGTTGCTGTCCAGTTGCTCAAGCGTGGTGGCGCCAATGATGTTGCTAGTGACGAACGGTTGCTGTGTGACGAATGCCAGTGCCATCTGTGCCGGGTCCAGGCCGTGTTCACGAGCCAGTGCTACATAACGGCTGCACGCCGCTTCCGATTGCGGATTGAAATAGCGGCTGAAGCGGCTGTAGAGGCTCAGGCGACCTTTGGGCGGACGCGCGCCACCTTCGTACTTGCCCGACAGGAAACCGAAAGCCAGCGGCGAGTAGGCGAGCAGGCCGCACTGTTCGCGGATGGCGATTTCCGCCAGGCCGACTTCGAAACTGCGATTGAGCAGGTTGTAAGGGTTCTGGATCGACACCGTGCGCGGCCAGCCACGGGCTTCGGCGAGGGCGAGGAAACGCATGGTGCCCCACGGGGTTTCGTTGGACAGGCCGATGTGGCGGATCTTGCCGGCCTTGACCTGTTCGTCCAGTGCTTCAAGGGTGTCTTCCAGCGGCGTCAGGTTGGCTTCAATTTTATGTTTGTAGCCCAACTGACCGAAGAAATTGGTGCTGCGTTCCGGCCAGTGCAGTTGATACAGGTCGATGTAGTCGGTTTGCAGGCGCTTGAGGCTGGCATCCACGGCTTCAGTGATGTGCTGGCGGTTGTGCCGCAGGTTTTTGTCACGGATGTAGTCAATGGTGTTGCCGGGGCCGGCGATCTTGCTCGCCAGGATCCAGTCGGCGCGATCGCCGCGACTTTTGAAGTAATTGCCGATGTAGCGCTCGGTGGTGGCGTAGGTTTCGGCCTTGGGCGGCACCGGGTACATTTCGGCGGTGTCGATGAAATTGATGCCCGCGTTCTTGGCCCGTTCGATCTGGGCGAAGGCTTCAGCCTCGCTGTTTTGCTCGCCCCAGGTCATGGTGCCGAGGCAGATTGCACTCACATTCAGGTCGGTACGGCCTAGCTGGCGATAGTCCATCGGGTGCTCCTTGGGCAAAACAATCATAAAAGCAGGTTGAAATATTTTTCGCAATCTGCATAATTGCGCACCTCTTTCTGCAGTGGAAGTGATGCGCCGCCGCCGAAGAATCTTGCCGTTGAACGGACGCGCCGACCCGAGCCCCCGAAAGCGTCTGTATCCGGCTGCCTTTGACTTGTCAAAGTACGCACTATTCAGTAAGATCCGCCGTCTAATTTACAGGGCGGCCCCTGAGGCTATAAAGAATGAAAACTTTTACTGCTAAACCGGAAACAGTACAGCGCGACTGGTTTGTCGTCGACGCTGCAGGTCAGACCCTGGGTCGTCTGGCCACCGAAATCGCGAGCCGTCTGCGTGGCAAGCATAAAGCTGAGTACACTCCTCACGTTGACACCGGCGATTACATCGTCGTTATCAATGCCGAGCAGATTCGTGTAACCGGTGCTAAAACCACCGACAAAATCTACTACTCCCACTCCGGTTTCCCGGGCGGCATCAAGTCGATCAACTTCGAAAAGCTGATCGCTAAAGCCCCTGAGCGCGTGATCGAGACCGCGGTCAAAGGCATGCTGCCTAAGAACCCGCTGGGTCGCGACATGTATCGTAAGCTGAAAGTCTATGCGGGCGCTGTACACCCTCATACTGCTCAGCAGCCCCAAGAACTGAAGTTTTAACGGAATAGTTCATTATGTCGGCGACTCAAAATTACGGCACTGGCCGTCGCAAGACCGCAACCGCACGCGTTTTCCTGCGTCCGGGTACTGGTAACATCTCCATCAACAACCGTTCGCTGGATAATTTCTTCGGCCGCGAAACTGCCCGCATGGTAGTTCGTCAGCCGCTGGAATTGACTGAGACTGTCGAGAAGTTCGACATCTACGTCACCGTGATCGGCGGTGGTGTGAGTGGTCAAGCTGGCGCAATCCGCCACGGTATCACTCGCGCACTGATGCAGTACGACGAAACCCTGCGTGGCGCTCTGCGCAAAGCTGGCTTCGTTACTCGCGATGCTCGTGAAGTTGAACGTAAGAAAGTTGGTCTGCGTAAAGCGCGTAAGCGTCCGCAGTACTCGAAGCGTTAATTCGCTTTCACGTTCAAAAAGAACGCCCAGTTTCCTCGCGAAGCTGGGCGTTTTTTTATGGGCGTGATTTATCAAGGAATTGCGCTGTGACAACTTGCCACATCCGCAGAGGCCCTATACTGCAAGGCTTGGCAGTGGAGCCCCTCGGTAATTACCTTGTCAGAATTGGGGCTTTTCATTACCATTCGGCAAAATTTTTATAAGTTCAGATTTTTACTTAGTAGACGCCTGATTTAACAGGCCACAAAGCTGATGGGAGAGGACTGAATGAGCAATGACGGCGTGAATGCAGGCCGGCGTCGCTTCTTGGTAGCAGCCACATCCGTGGTGGGTGCTGCAGGAGCGGTGGGGGCTGCGGTCCCGTTCGTGGGGTCATGGTTTCCCAGTGCCAAGGCGAAAGCCGCAGGTGCACCGGTGAAAGTGAATGTCAGCAAAATCGAGCCAGGTCAGCAAATGATTGCTGAGTGGCGCGGCCAGCCGGTGTTCATTGTCCGCCGTACCGAGGAAATCCTGGGGAATCTGAAAAAGATCGAGGGCCAGCTGTCTGACCCGACCTCCAAGAACTCGACGCAACCGACCTATGTCGACCCGGAGACGCGTTCGATCAAGCCAGAAGTTCTGCTGCTGATCGGTATCTGCACGCACCTGGGTTGCTCACCGACTTTCCGTCCAGAAGTGGCACCTGCAGACCTGGGCAAGGATTGGGTAGGGGGTTATTTCTGCCCTTGCCACGGTTCTCACTACGATTTGGCTGGCCGCGTCTACAAGTCGCAACCTGCGCCTTTGAACCTGCCAGTTCCCCCGCATTCCTATGAGACCGATGACATCATTGTCATTGGCGTCGATACGGAGAAAGCGTGATGAGCAAGTTCATGGATTGGGTTGATGCGCGCTTCCCCGCGACCAAAATGTGGGAAGACCATCTCAGCAAGTACTACGCCCCGAAGAACTTCAACTTCTTCTACTTCTTTGGCTCCCTCGCGCTGCTCGTTCTGGTCAACCAGATCGTTACCGGTGTCTGGCTGACCATGAGCTACACCCCGTCGGCGGAAGAAGCGTTTGCTTCCGTCGAATACATCATGCGCGACGTCGAGCACGGGTCGATCCTGCGCATGTTGCACGCAGTCGGGGCTTCGATGTTCTTCATCGTCGTTTACCTGCATATGTTCCGTGGCCTGCTTTACGGTTCGTACCAGAAGCCCCGCGAGCTGGTGTGGGTGTTCGGCATGCTGATCTACCTGGCGTTGATGGCTGAAGCCTTCATGGGTTATCTGCTGCCGTGGGGCCAGATGTCCTACTGGGGTGCCCAGGTGATCATCTCGCTGTTTGGCGCGATCCCGGTCATCGGTAACGACCTGACCCAGTGGATTCGTGGTGACTACCTGATTTCCGGTATTACCCTGAACCGCTTCTTCGCCCTGCATGTGGTTGCCCTGCCGATCGTGATCCTCGGTCTGGTGGTTGTGCACATTCTGGCGCTGCACGAAGTGGGGTCGAACAATCCGGATGGCGTTGACATCAAGAAGTACAAAGACGAAAACGGCGTACCGCTGGACGGCATTGCCTTCCACCCGTACTACACCGTGAAAGATATCGTCGGCGTGGTGGTGTTCCTGTTCATCTTCTGCTCGATCGTATTCTTCTTCCCGGAAATGGGCGGCTACTTCCTCGAGAAGCCGAACTTTGAAGTGGCGAACGCCTTCAAGACCCCTGAGCACATCGCTCCGGTCTGGTACTTCACACCGTTCTACGCGATTCTGCGGGCGGTTCCAGACAAGCTCTTGGGCGTTATCGCCATGGGCGCGGCCATCGCTGTGCTGTTCGTCCTGCCTTGGCTGGATCGCAGCCCGGTCAAGTCGATGCGCTACAAAGGCTGGCTGAGCAAGATCTGGCTCTGGGTGTTCTGCATTTCGTTCGTGATCCTGGGTGTGTTGGGTGTTCTGGCGCCAACTCCAGGCCGTACGTTGCTGTCGCAGGTATGTACCTTCCTGTACTTCGCCTACTTCATTCTGATGCCGTTCTACACCAGGCTCGAGAAGACCAAACCGGTTCCGGAAAGGGTGACTGGCTGATGAAAAAGCTATTTGCTGTACTGATTCTTGCGGCGATGCCTGTACTGTCTTTCGCATCGACATCGAGTGGCCCGGAGCTGGAAAAGGTCGATATCGACGTTTCTGACAAGGCTGCCATGCAGGACGGCGCACGTACGTTCGCCAACTATTGCATGGGCTGCCACAGTGCCAAGTTCCAGCGCTACGAGCGTGTTGCCGATGACCTGGGCATTCCTCATGAGCTGATGCTTGAGAAGCTGGTGTTCACCGGCGCCAAGATCGGTGACCACATGAACATCGGCATGCAGCCGGCTGACGCCAAGACCTGGTTCGGTGCGGCGCCGCCCGACCTGACGCTGGTGGCTCGTGTTCGTGGCACAGACTGGCTCTACGGCTATCTGCGTTCGTTCTACGAAGACCCGTCGCGTCCTTGGGGCGTGAATAACAAGGTGTTCCCGAACGTCGGCATGCCTAACGTTCTGGTCGGCCTGCAGGGTCGTCAGGTGGTAGGCTGTAAACAAGTTCAAATCGTCGAAGACGGCAAGAAGCAATACGATCCGCTGACCGGCACCGCTTTGACTCATGAAGCTTGCGATCAACTGACGATATTGCCGAAAACCGGCACGCTGAACGAAGAGCAGTTCGACGAGAAGGTCAAGAATCTGGTGACCTTCCTGGCCTACTCGGCCAACCCGGTGAAGCTGCAGCATCAGCGCATCGGTACCTATGTGTTGCTGTACCTGGCGTTCTTCTTTGTATTCGCTTACTTGCTCAAGCGTGAATACTGGAAAGACGTCCATTGATAGAGCTGTAAGCCATTGCTGTTAATCGCGCGCGCCCAGGGGCGTCTCTGAAGGTGTAACGAGTCTGGTGATCCAGGCGTTACGGGAGGCGCCCTCTGGGCGCGTGTGTTTTTCCGTTTCCGATAATTTCAACAAGCGAGGAGGACCGCCATGGGCGTGACCAATCGGTTGGCCTGTTACTCCGACCCCGCCGACCACTATTCCCACCGAGTGCGCATCGTACTTGCAGAGAAGGGTGTCAGCGCCGAGATCATTTACGTGGAAGCTGGTCGCCAGCCGCCTAAACTGATTGAGGTGAACCCTTACGGAAGCCTGCCCACCCTGGTCGATCGTGACCTGGCGTTGTGGGAGTCGACCGTGGTGATGGAATATCTGGATGAGCGTTACCCGCACCCGCCACTACTGCCGGTTTATCCTGTGGCGCGCGCCAACAGCCGTCTGCTGATTCATCGCATTCAGCGTGACTGGTGTGGTCTGGTGGATCTGATTCTGGATTCGCGGACCAAGGAAGCAGCCCGTGTCGTGGCTCGTAAAGAGTTGCGCGAAAGCCTGACAGGCGTGTCGCCGTTGTTCGCCGACAAGCCGTTTTTCCTCAGTGAGGAACAAAGTCTGGTGGATTGCTGCCTATTGCCAATACTCTGGCGATTGCCGATTCTGGGTATTGAACTGCCGCGGCCTGCCAAGCCGCTGCTTGATTATATGGAGCGCTCGTTTGCGCGTGAGGCTTTCCAGGCGAGTCTGTCTGGTGTCGAACGCGATATGCGCTAAGGCTTAAGGAGCCGCTATGAACTCCAGTCGACCTTATCTGGTCCGCGCGCTCTACGAGTGGATTGTGGATAACGATTGCACCCCGCACATGCTGGTTAATTCCGAGTATCCATCGGTGCAGGTGCCTCAGGGTTTTGCCAGTGACGGACAGATTGTCCTGAACGTTTCCCCGGCGGCCGTGCGTCATCTGCACATGGACAACGAGGCAGTCAGTTTCGAGGGGCGCTTCGGTGGCGTGCCGCACACCCTGTACGTGCCTATCGCGTCGATCCTGGGCATTTACGCCCGGGAGAACGGTCAGGGCATGGTGTTCGATATGGAATCGCCTCTGGAAGACGAGGAAGAGATCGAGCCGGATGATGATGTTCCGCCACCCGACAGTGAGCCGCCGCGTCCCAGCGGTCGACCGAGTTTGAAGGTG
>NZ_AKJB01000103.1:0-5975 GCF_000282555.1 Pseudomonas sp. GM102
GCGGTTTCGTTGACCCAGCTTAAGAATCGTCGGGGTGGTTTCGATGTCCTGTTCTTGCAGGACGAAAATCGGTGACAGACCACGTTTAAATCGAAGGAGTACTGTCCCATCCTAAGGAAAACGTGGTCTGTCCCCGTTTGCCCCTACGCTTAAAGCGATCAACTTGATATTAGCGTCGCTTTCCACAAGCGTCCATCTTTCGAAAACTCCATGCGTAGGGCGTACGTCTTAAACTCATACTTTAGCCACTGCTGTACATAGCCGATTAACACATCGACTCTACCTGGGGCCTCTTTGCTAGGTGAGCCTAGCTCTGCAATAACATCTTGAACACGCCACGCTTGAGCTATACGACCAAGCACACCTTCCGTATATGCCGAATAACCTTCGTGAGGCTGCACCAAAAAATGAATATGATTTAATTTTCCCGAACGAAACCCAATCTCTATGCCAGATTTAATAAACTTATAAAATCTTGTCTTACCTTCCGGGTCATTATAGTTATCCGGGGTTTCCGAAACGGCTGGCAATTCTCCGACTTTTCGACATAAGTCGGTGACTATTTCCCCGCTTTCGTCCTGACCAAGAGCCCGAACAAAATCCGACCAAGTGTTCATTATTTAATAACCCCCGTATTGCGATTTCTTTCCACTATTTTTTGAACAGCTTCATCTACTAACTTCGAATCATAACCTCGACTGTTCAGATTTGCCCGCAAAGCTTCTGTGTCACGACAAACTGCACCACACAGGTCCGCTGCATCTTGCTGAATCTGAGCAGGAGTATTTTTCCCGCCATACGTCGGACCTGCAATATGTACATCTCGTGGGACCTCTACAGCAGTAGAGTTTTGGTAGAGAGTCTTGGTCTCCAACTCAGTAAGGGGGCGGCCCAACTCTGCTTCCTTTGCTGTGCGCAACGCAGAAAGAGAATCGGGGACAGACCACGTTTAAATCGAATGTCCCCTGCCCCACCCTCAGGATAAACGTGGTCTGTCCCCGGTTACCCTAGGGTCTACCCCCGTTTTGATCCATTTCATTCGTCAATTTACACCAAACAGAATCTGCCTAAGGATACGTTGCTTATCTTTTGTTGAATCATCCTGAAAGCATTTTTCAGATGCAACAACTTTAACAACCCTTCCACATTCGAAAACTTTAACCCCCTGAGTTTCCAACAACAAAAAACTGGCTAATCTATCTCTTCCTACTCTCTCCCAGAATAGATCACTTAGCCACATAGTGCTTCCAATCGCCTCAACATATCCTTGCTTAAACACACTGCGGCCAGGATTTCCTGACGTATCAATTTCCATTTGATCCAAGGGCGCAGGCAACCCATTAGATTTTTGTGGAAGATCTGCAAAAGAGCGGCCAGCACACTCGTACTCCAGAGGATCTGTCGCATTTTGCCAAAAATCGTATTCGACATCAGAAATCCACGCCTGAATAAAACCCTCTACATCAAGAATGGGTCCTATCATACCTTCCCAGTCAAACTTATTAGAACTTCCTGATTCTTCTATTATCAGAAAGCACTGATTCAAGGCCGGGAGCAATCCGAATCGAAGTTCAAGACCATTTGACATTAAACCACTAGGCCAGGACTTTTTTTTCAGAATCTTTTTTTCAAGCACTTTAATATCAACCTCAACCCCACGCAGCAAAAATACCGGGGGGGAGCCAAACTTATTCAAAACACTGACAACCAAATCCAAAACCTGTAAACCACCTATCGAATCGACACCAAAAATAAATTTCAACCGCCTCAACCGCTCAGACTTCATTTGAACTCCTTAACAATAACTTTAACATTATATTCTCGACCAAATCCGACAAGCGACTTCGCAGCAGTCGAACCACCCGGCTGAACTCGCAGATCAAGCACCATATTTGCTGGATTGCCATTCACTTTCGCACCGTTTGTTCCTAGATCAATAATATGATCTTGCATACGATGCAACCATGTGCTTCCTGCAGTATCTACCGATTTTAGACTAACAAGCGTATTACCATTCTGGAAATCAACAAGAGGAAAATATCCATTTTTTTCGGCGCCTACGTTATACCAACCGCTCTGTGGTGAGTACTCGGTTTTTGCAAGGTACGATTCAATGGCGATCCCCCTCTGGGTCGGTTTAAGACTCCAGACTTCTGTAAGATTCGTTGTGAGACCTTTTGCCCCCCCAGTATAAGCGGAGCCAACTAGTCCCCAAGCATTTAGTAAAGCCCCCAGCCCCCACATGACCCGCTCGGAATCTGATGCACTCGCCCCTGTAATCGGGTTAGCGCCTCCTGAGGCCATGTAGCTCTGACAACCTATACCAACGATTCCCGCCCCGCCACAACCCGCCATGAAAAGCTCGTTGGATACTCCCTTAAGGCGAGCCGTCTCTTCCGCAATCTTCTGGGTATTTTTGGTTTTCCCTATGACGGACTGCTCATAAGATGCTGGTTGCAGGATCCACTCCTCCCCCTGATCCGTCGTAATCGACTTATCACTGGCAACGCAATATCCATTCGCTGACGTAGCGCAGGAAACGATATCTCCAGGGTTGGTACTGAAAACAAAAGCACGCGTGAAATCACTATCCTCTACGATTCTTTCGTCCTTGAGCACGCTGAAGCCCTTGGCGATAAGATCAGCAATGTCGCTGGACAGCCCCTGACAATAGCTTGATGTAGAGCCGCTGCACGACTCGTCGTACTCTTTCTGCTTCATCCTAAGCGAGACTTTTTCAATCACGCTCAGATGGTTGTTTTCTACCGCATTCTTCGCAGTCCAGGCACCTGACGCCGCTCCTGCGGAACTCCCGGTAACCATAGCCCCAGCCAACCCACCAGCCAGTGTCGACAGTGCCGAAACCGTCTGCTTTTCCGATTCAGTCAGCTGATCGCTGGTCTTACCCGGATAGAGCTGTTTGGCAATTAGCTCACCAATAGTCGCTCCCGCAGCACCTGCCAATGCCGAACCACCTTGCGCTTTCGCAAGCACCGCCCCCAACAACGCATGCGCCATCAAGTTGGCCGCGTCATCGCCCTCGGTCATTTGCTTCACGGCTTGAGCCAGGTAAGGCGCAGATGCACCGGCCAAGGCACCGAGAATGTTGCCGCTCAGCACCCCTTGCACGATGGCGCTGACCGCCTTCGAGGCTTTTTGGAAGCTGCTGCCCATGCCGTAATCTTGCTGAACTTGCTGCGCAATTTGTTCAGGAGTCGGGTCGGCAATGCCCTTGTCGTTAAGCTTCTGCCTTGCAGCGTTGGATGCGTCGCTGTTCAGATCGTTGGCTTCGTTGATTTTTGCAGCGGCGATGGCGTCACCAATGCCCTGCGCCAATTGCATCGCGCTTTTTACAAGCTCAATGCGTTCGTCCATTGCATGCTGGTCTGGCTTGTCGAGCTGTTCATTGGCATTGGCGGTGTCGCGATTCAGGCCAACCAGATCGTTCGCGCCTTCTGGGTTGCGTACGATGATGGTGCCTTCACTGACGGCGCTACGGGTTTTGCTTTTGTCTGAGTCATTAAGTGCAATGCCATACAAACCACCGACAGAACCGCTCCCGCCTCCTGCACTGCTGAAACTGGCCGAAATGCCTGCGGACTGTGCCTCAATCTCACTGACGTTCTTGATGTCGCTAACGATGAGTCGGTCGGTGATCAGCAGGTTTTTATCCGGCGTCGCGTCACTGGCAATAACCCCACCGGTCAGGGTGGTGTTTTTCCCCACATCAATGGTGTACCCACCCGAGCCGGCAAACAGTCCGGTTTGGTCAGCTACGGCTCTGTACTCGCTGTTCATATTGCCAGCGGCAAGATTTGCCGAGCCGGTCACTGGTACGCCATAGCAAAACGGAGGAATGCAAATGCTCGCGCCGAAACCACCGCTACCTTGTTTGTTCTCCTGAATCTCTACGTCTTGACGGGAAACGATGTTCAAGTTGCCGTCGATCAACGCATTAATGCTGTCGGCGTGGACTTGAGCGCCCGCAAGGGTGGTGTCACCTCCGCTACGCAGCAGGAACGAACCCGTGTTCAGTGTGCTGTTGACCTGCGTGATGGAGCTGCCAGTACCCATGCTTTTTGCGGTTTGCGCCCCCAAATCAAGGGTGAAGCCGTTTTGCTGGCCTATGTTGAAACTGGCACCGATGGCGGTTTTGTTGTTACTGGTGTGGTTGTCCCACTCTGCCGTGTTCTGCGCACTTTCCAGAATGATGTCGTTTTTCGCGATCAAGGAAGTGTCGGCTGCTTTTAAGGTACTCCCGATGACATGTATGTCGCCGGACTCACCCTCCGCGTTCCCCGTGGCGATGATCGAAAGCGTGCCGCCAGCATTGACGGAGCTCTGTCTCGCCGTCTGACTGTTGTATTCACTGGTGCTTTTGCTGTGAGTATTGGCAAGCTCGGTACCAATTTTAATCAGCGACCCATTGCTGGACGTACCGCCCGTCTTGTCTTTGAAACCGGTGCTGTTCGCCTCCGCATCACTCGCCATGCCATTGAGGTTGTAAGCAGCCAATGCGGCCTGGGCAAACTTCACCGCTTTAAGCCGAGGATCATCCGCATCGTTTGCGGCTTTGATCGACGTACGAATAGTGTTAACGGTGTCAATGATCACCCCGCCGATAACACGTCCTACCGCCAGACTGTTGGATTGGTCGGCGGTGCTTTGGCTTGAGCTTTCCATGCCCGCCGCAATAGTGACGTTAGAGCCCCGTAAACTCATACTTTGGGTACTGACCAAGTCGCTCGCGATAACACTCAGATCCCCCCCGGCCACAAGGCTTACATTGCCGTTGCTGGAGCCAATGGTGCTGCCGGTCAGGGTCGTTTGCGACATCGTGCCGTTGTGGCGCTGACCACTGATGGACAGGTGCTGATTTCCGGTGATGTCATCGACGCCAAGGTTGTTGGCCGTGAGTACACCGGTCAGATCACGGTTCTTTTCCTTGTGCGATTCGGTGCGGGTGTAGGTATTTTCAGCGGCGCTGATGTCCAGGTCGCGGCCAGCACGAACTGCCAGATCGTCAGTACTGACCAAGGCAGAGCCGGTAATTGCCACGTCTCGTTTTGCGCTCACTGCAATGGTGTTACCCGATATCAGGCTACCCACAGCGGTGGTTTGAGTTTCCGAGACCTTGTCTTGGACTTTGCTGGATTTCAAACCACCCCAGCTGCTTTTGCTTGAGCTGCTTTCATAGCGCGCGCTGGTTGAATCGGTGACGGCAACGATCTTCACATCATTACCAGCAGCCAGACCGACGCCACCTTTCTCAGAGATCACATTGCTCCCTTCGATCAGCAAATCGTCGCCGGCGGACAGCACGGTTTTACCCTGGGCAGCTACCGAACTCCCGACATTGGTCGTGCTGGAAATCTCCCGAAGCTGGCTCTTTTTGCCTGACGAGCTTTTCTTGGTCTTGCTGTAGAAGCTGTAGTCCTCGTCCTGTGCTGCGCCTACCAATAGATCACCACCCGCAACCAGATACGCCTCATCTCCGGCACTCACCCGGCTGGCAATCAAGCCCAGATCTTTACCCGCGTTTAGCGAGACGGTACCGTCCGCTTTAACAGTGGTAGACACCTGCCTGACATGGTCTTCCTGACTGGTGAACTTTTTGTTTTGACTAAAGGAATGCTGTTCATCCGCCGCCGAGGCCAGTGTCAGGTCGCCGACCGCGCTCATGCTGACGTCACGTTTTGCGTCGATCTGACTGGCGATGACCGTGAGGTCTCGACCGGCATTGACCTTCAGGTCCTGCCCCACATCCACGTCTGAGCCATATTGGGTGATGGTTTGATCGCGATGTGTGCCGACCTCATGGCTGACGATCTGTTCGGCGGAAGTGATGTTGACGTCACGACCGGCGTTGATCGTGGTGTCGGCTCCGCTTTTCAGCACACCACCGGTGTTGTTGACGTCGCGCCCGGCGTTGAGGATCAGCGCATTGGCAGCTTCGATGCGGGCGGCGCTGTTGA
>NZ_AKJB01000104.1:0-1908 GCF_000282555.1 Pseudomonas sp. GM102
TGGTCGGATTGCTGGGCGACAAGCTTTTACCCTCAAACCTTGTTCCGGGTTCTGCGGAGTACAACCAGGCCCAGGCCAACATTCTTGCGCTTTCGCAAATTGTCGGTGTGCTAGGGGCGGCGGCTTCGGGTGGGGATGTCGGGGTTGCTGCTGCGGTGGCGGCGAATGCTACGCAGTACAACTTCTTGAATCATCGGGATGTGGAGGACCTAGCTGCGGCAGAGAAAGCGTGTCGACTCAAAGGTAACTGTGAGGCAGTTAAAAAAGAATTCGATGCTCGTAGCGATGCTAATCGGGAGCGACTGAAAAACTGCCAGGCCACGAGAAACTGCGCGCAGATACGTGCCGAGATAGATGAGGGGGCCAGAGAACTGGGGAGTCTGATTGAGCGGACTGAGGTATTAAATCCGGGCGGTTCGGACAGCGATCTTGCTTATTACTATCAGACCCGGCGAAATGCGGTTGATTGGACTGTTGCCGGTCTAAATCATTTAGATCAGATCGGTAATTTGTGGGTCAACAATGACGGGGCATGGTTGAAAGAGGCCGCCGTCTACCTTGATCAAAGCGGATTCAATCCCTTCGGGATAAATGTAATACCGGGAATGCATCCATCAGGAGAAACCGGGAGCGTTAAGTTGAAACCGATCGGTGAAACGTCACCCGTCGGTGGAGGAAAAGGACAACCCGGCTCTACCACTCCGGAGTGGGACAACGCTATATCAAAAGCAGATGGAGACTTTGGATATCTGAATCAGCCAGAGCCGAGTAGGCCTCCAGCATTCTTTGACGCTAAGGTCTATGCGTCCGAATTTATGAGTAATGGGCGAATAAAAGCTGCTGATTTGGAGAAGCTAATTCCCCCAGGTATTGCAGATAGCTTCAAATCTTCTGCTACCATCAGTGATGGGAGTAAATATCAGTACGTTTGGGGAGGGCAAAAAATTGAAGTTAAGTGGCACTCGCCTGATACAAACGCAGCTGCAAAGTTTCCAGGGTCTAACTCTGGTGCAGGATGGACTGCGCAAATAAAAATTGGAAATAAATTACTTGGGCAAGATGGCAAGCTATACAGAAAGCCCTCAAATTTAACTCACATTCCTGTGGATTTTTAAAAAGTGAAGAATTTTTCGTATTATTGTTCCTTGCCAGACTCCATGGCCGAAGATGAATTACATGCTGAGTTTCTCGAGCTTATCGAGAGCTGTGCGCTTGCTGAGTGTGAGAGCTCTGAGATTGTAAGGAGCTTTCTTGAGCTCAGCGATCGTCAATGGCAAACGTATACAGTTTTGGGTGACTGTTTAAAAGGTGAAGTAGAGCGGGTTTTAATTTCGCGCTGGAATTCCGATAATTTGGAAATTGTTGAGTGTTTTATTGCTGTTGCTGCAAGGCTAGGCCTTGTTGGACTATTCAGGTTTATATCGAGTCAGGATGTTAATGGTCTACCGTCCGATGTGGCGACTGAGATAGAAAGTGCGATAAATGAGCTTGGTGATAATATTGCTGATCCATATAGTGGTATGTAATATGACCTATAAGGGGGCGGATTTATTTATTAGCCAGAAAATAAATCTATCCCTGAAAAATCTTCGATTTTTCGTACGACAAATAGAAGAACCGAGACTGTCAGGTTTTTTGTATGTATGAACCATATAAAACGGGCGACCTACAGGTCGCCCGTGTCCATTCACTCCGCAGCCTGCGCCCGCAATCGTCTACCAATCACATCCATCAAATCACAACCATCCCGCAACGGAA
Organism: Pseudomonas sp. GM102; assembly: GCF_000282555.1. Taxonomy (NCBI): domain Bacteria; kingdom Pseudomonadati; phylum Pseudomonadota; class Gammaproteobacteria; order Pseudomonadales; family Pseudomonadaceae; genus Pseudomonas; species Pseudomonas sp. GM102. The sequence goes on from NZ_AKJB01000104.1 coordinate 1,759, forward strand.
TGGCCAGCAGTTTGCAAAAGTCTGAAAGCACAACCGTGTCGCAACCAATCTCGGCGCGAAAGGCGATGTTTTCCAGCACCTGAGTGACCGTGCGAATGCGGTAATCCGCCATGGCTTGCAGAACATCGAGTGGCGCTTGGGTATCAATAA
>NZ_AKJB01000105.1:0-617 GCF_000282555.1 Pseudomonas sp. GM102
CGCGGTGAGCAGCAGCGACGGAGGTATCACCTGGACGGCGACCTTCACACCTTCCGCGAGCATCAATGATACAACCAACCTGATCACCCTGGACAATACGGGCATCGCGGATCTGTCGGGCAACGCCGGCAGCGGCACCACCGATTCCAACAACTACGCCATCGACACCGTGCGCCCGACCGCCACGATTGTGTTGGCCGACACAACACTGGCAGCGGGCGAAACCTCGCTGGTGACGATCACGTTCTCCGAGGCGGTGAGCGGATTCACCAATGCCGACCTGACGATCGCCAACGGCACCCTCACCGCGGTGAGCAGCAGCGACGGCGGCATTACCTGGACCGCGACCTTCACGCCAACCGTCGGTGTGAGTGACCCGAGCAACGTCATCACCCTTAACAATACCGGTGTGGCCGACATCGCCGGCAATACCGGCAGCGGCACCACCAGTTCTGGCAACTACACCATCGATACGGTGCTGCCGACCGCGACCATCGTGGTTGCCGACAATGCGCTGAGAATCGGTGAAACGTCGCTGGTGACCATTACCTTCAGCGAAGCGGTCAGCGGTTTCAGCAACGCCGACCTGACCATCGCCAACGGCACCTTGACCGCGG
>NZ_AKJB01000106.1:0-877 GCF_000282555.1 Pseudomonas sp. GM102
CCTACTCTTCGGCAGCGGACAGTGATTTTGCCGCCCTCGCCCTTTCTGGTTCGGCGAACGATGTTGCGATCGTTGATCCAACGGTCACCTGGGATTCAGAGGATCTCGCCGCTGCCACGTTTAACGTGTCGTTCAAATACGATCACGATCGGAATGCTGCCACCACGCCTGAACTGGTGGAAGGCACGCTGGTGTTTGACAAAGCCAATGACACCTATACCTTCGAGATGGATGCGCTGCAAGTGAAGCAAGACGTCACGCTGGGCGAAGGCACTGGATACGAAACGTATGACGTGGGTGGCACGAGCCCTTCCAGTGGCCCATCACCTGTGGCCACTGGGAAGCTTGGGGAAGGTTTCTACATCCAGATCACGGGCTTCGAGGCACCACTGAGTGCCGGCGGCAATACTGCCGTGGCGGCGGGTGAGCTTGTGAGCGGCACGCAGGCCCCTGTAACCTTGTCCAGCACTGCTCTGGGCGTTTCCGGAAATACGATCCAGGCAGGTGAAGCGGCCAACATCAATTTCTTCCAGACTGATCCGAAAGGAAATCTGGGCGCGAACAATTTTAGTTACGCGACCGATTTCTTTATCAAGTTCGATGGGTACGAGACTGAAAGCGATGATCTTTTGCTTATAGTCAGTCTTGCTGATGCAAATGATCCCTCCATCACTACAACACGTGCCATCTACGTCGACCAAGGCGATGTGTACGAGAACGATACAAACAACGCCGATCTTGTTGGAACCAAGTACGAGGCCCTTATCCTCAACGACCTAGCCGATCCGAACGACCCGTTCCTGGACAATAATGATGCTCTATTGATTGTTGAAAGCAATGACTTCAACATTCAGGCCGGTGATAACTGGCTCATCAA
>NZ_AKJB01000107.1:0-10958 GCF_000282555.1 Pseudomonas sp. GM102
GAGTGGCTTCGTTGGGAGCCACAACGAAGGATGGCGATAAGGGTCCGACCGAATAAAAAATCCGTTGCTTGAACTTCAAACAGCGGATTTTTTATGTCACGACAAACAATCAGAACCCACGCAACACCCTGGAAGCCTTCCGCCACCAGGACTCACGCCGATTGAATGGACCATCCGCCAACACACAAGGCATATCCCGCAACCGAATCCAGGGTTCATCCTGCCAATGCAGCATGCTGAGCGACATCTGAGGCCAATCCAGAACACTCAACGTCGGACGCTCGACCGCTCGCGATGGTCGCGCATCACGCAGCGCAGGCACCACCTGATGCGTCAGCCACTCGCGCAGCAACCGATACTCCGGGCAGTAGTGATAAACCAGCAATGCATAAACACCAGACTCACTCACCATCAAGCGTTCTTCCGCAGTGCCGTGGGCGTAGACAAACATCATCTGTCGCTGATCAGCATCGAGCTTGCGCGACATGCGTTCATCGAGAAATTTGCCCATCAAACGCCCCAGGTCATGAGCGCAGAACCAGGCCTGGTTCTCCACGAGAAGGGCGTGAAGGTAGATGTTGTGACGGGTGAAAAGGGTTGATACGAGTGGTTCAGACATAGCGTACCTCCTGAAGCAGAAGCACGGGATTCGATCTGCGGGTACGGCAATTCACCTTCATCATGAAGGATGGGGATACAGGCATTTCCTTTACCTCTGGCTGCTTTCTTAGGGCACTCGTTATGGGTGTCGGGAGCTAAGAAACCCACCAGAGACGGGCCGGACATATTCCCCTTTCGGGTCTTGTATTCGCCCACTCCCGACATAACGGGGATTTTCTCGCAGGCGTAGAGAAACCGCAGACGAAAAAAAGCCGCATGACTGTCGGGTGCGGAGAACCGCTCTGGTTGAGGCGTTTCTTAGGCGCCGAATTGAGAGCGTAGGGGGTCAATGCCGCACGGTCAACCCTTCAAAATCGTTCAGCATTTTTCAGCCGAGAATGCGTAGGCCTTAAGCATTTAAATCGAACGCTTTCTGGATCTCAGTGCGTAGGAGATCTCTATTTTTGGTGTCGCATTCCCAAACGACTACCACTCGCCATCCCAGCGAGAGCAGTGTTTGCTGAGCATTCAGGTCTCGCTCAACGTTTCTCGCCAGTTTTGGTAACCAAAACTCAAGCTTACTCTTGGGCGTGTACGCATATTTGCAGCCGGGATGCCGGTGCCAAAAGCAGCCGTGGACGAATATGCACAGTCGATGCTTGGGGAACACCAAGTCAGGTGTTCCAGGCAGATCCTTCCTATGCAGACGATAGCGAAGCCCCATTTCATGGCAAACCGATCGCACGACCATTTCAGGCTTCGTGTTTTTCCCCTTGATCATCGACATGATCTTGGAGCGATGTTCTGGGGTGACTATGTCTGCACTCATTCAAGGCTCATTCAAAGGAAAACTCGTCTCCAGCCAGTTCTGTAAAGCGGTGCTGTCTTGCAATCCTGTTTCCCGAAGAAGCTCAACAATGTCTTTTCCGGCGAGAATCATCACAGGATGACCGTCCTCAACGATTTCTTTATAGGCTTGGTTGTGAAGCCATGATGTTGTGATTATCACCCCAAATTGTCGGTGTCGCAGACGAGAGATGAGCCTCGAAACCTCCCGCACCCTCACAGAGTTATTCGTGCCATAACATTTGGCCTCGATTGCAAAGTCCACAAGGACAGAAGACTCCGGTCTGCCGATTCTGAGCTTGCCAATGCCATCGCGACCGCCGTCTCGATAAGGCCTCGTCAGGTCTAACTCGACGGTGTCAGGTAAACATATTCTTACCAGATGAGCGGCGCAGGCCTCAAATGCATATGGATCTGACTCAAAGTATTTGTGCAAGATGGCTAGCATCTTCACTTCCTCTTTTGAGGATGGAAGCTGATCCTTCTTGGAGCGAATAGGTTGAGAGCGTTTCGCAATGAGAGGGGTGTATTGACCCGATTTTACCCAATTGAGCCACTCAATCGGCGCATGGCTGCTTTCGCTTGCACGAACCCCATTGATGATGTCGACCAGCCAAGCTCTCGATATTTTTGGTAGATCGAGGATGGTGAATGTGGCTCTGTAGTTCTGAAAACGCTGACCTTTGCTGGTGTGCCAGACAGCTACCAAATCATCGTTATGAGTGCTTCCGATTCGGCCCGGGACTGCCAAGCCTCTGAAAATCACGTCTCGAAAGATTCCCGCCTTGGTGAAAACAAAGATTGGGGGGTATCGGCTCGTAAACCCGAATGTTGACGCTCGAAAATTTGCTCCAAAAGGTTGTTGCCATAACGGTTCGTTTCGTCCAGTTTACGACCCGGCTTCTTATTGTCACCGTAATAGGTGAATACGCCGGTCGAGAGATCAAGCTCGTCTGGCCAGTCCAGATCCTTCATGCTCGATAGGAGCGCTATCAGGTGTGGGCCATCGCGTGTTCCTCTGTACCTGAAGCCGCCTTGGTTGCTGACGTCTAGTAGCTTGTTCAGAGGATCGTCGCTGGAATTGCCATTTCGGCTTCCAGAATAGCGAGCGTCAATCATCAAATCTGAGCTTGACAGCTCGTCAACAGAGTAAACCAGGTTGTCAGTCATGGTGGTGTCCTAGTGCCATCAAGGTTGAATGGTGCCGGGAACCTGGTAACCTGGCTAGAAGATTAAATTAAAGGCTTTGAAATGGATCAGATTCGTACGTTTGACATGTTCTGTGGCGCGGGAGGCAGCAGCCTTGGGGCGCGGGAGGGCGGTGCCAAAATCGTCGGTGGCGTCGATCTTTGGGGGCCCGCGGTAGAATCCTTCAAGCTGAACTTTCCAGACGCTCATGTGTTTCAAGAAGACCTTCGGATTTTGACGCCAGAGATAGTGTTAGAAAAAACAGGGCCTATTGATCTTCTGATTTCCTCACCTGAATGCACGCACCACACGTGCGCCAGGGGAAGTAAACCTCGATCTGAAGAAAGTAAGGACACAGCTTTTCAGGTAATTAGATATGCAGAAGCAATGAAGCCTCGTTGGATTACTTTAGAGAATGTGGTCCATATGAAGCCTTGGGGGAGATATAAGGAGTTAATGGAGGAACTCGTGCGGTTGAAATATAACGTGCGTGAGCAAGTTATAGATGCTTCGGGATTCGGAGTTGCTCAGCGTAGACGCAGACTGTTTATGATTGCTGATCTAATGGGGATGCCAGATATAGTTACTCCTATTAACACATTGCATAAAAACGTTTGGGATATTTTAGATAGATCTGAAAAATACAAGATGACGCCACTAAGAAGACCCAATCGAGCTAAGGAAACGCTTGCTCGCGCTGATCGCGCTATCGCCGAATTAGGTCCGGATAAACATTTTTTGATAGTTTATTATGGCACCGATGGAGGGGGAGGTTGGCAGCGAATGGACACCCCATTAAGAACAATTACAACGGTTGATCGATTTGCGTATGTTAAACCGACTCTTGATGGGCATATGATGCGTATGCTTCAACCCGACGAGTTGCGTAGAGCTATGGGGTTTCCCGAGCGTTATGAGTTTCCTGATGTTACTAGGCGTGAAAAAGTAAAACTAATGGGTAATGCTGTCTGCTCTCCAGTGATGGAGGCAATTGTGGCATCGCTTCGGGCCTCAAATGTAAATGGCAAAATTAGTAAAGACGCAGCGTAAATTAAAAGTCCGCAAACACTAAGTGTATGCGGACTTATATATTTATGAGAAGCGCATTACTCCAGGTCTTCGGGTGTAGGTAGTATACTGATGCGATAGTTCATCGATCATCGTTCTTCTCAGGCGCAATATTGGAGTTAACGGCATATTTCTAATTGCGACTGTAGGTATCGCTAAAAATCTTCGGCACGAAACGATAATTAACTTCTCGGCTCCCTGGTGCTCCACTGTACCTATAGAGTGCAGCGCATCACGTGCGAGCTTTCCTTCTGACTCACAAAATCTAGAGTCCTCAGGGTTGAGAATTACGCCTAGTAGATATCGTTGAGTAACTACTTTTCCCTGCACGTCGTCACATTCAGGTGACAAAGAAATTAGGCAGGGAGAAATTCTACTCGGTAGGTCAGGGGTTTTCCTTGCTTCTTGAAAAGTCGAACGATCTGGACCTTGCACGATAAATTCATCTAGCATTAAGTTGCGCCATTTTGATGCGAAGCATCGAGAAAAAAATTCGTCAAACTCTTGTTCATTTATCGCGGAGATGGTTCCGCGCAGATGATGTGTGTTGGCAGTATCTGTTAAGTTTTCCACGAGATAGTATGAGTGTAATTTTGCAGCGCTTACTCCAACTGGAAGTGATAACTTACCGCCCGACAGCTTCTCTTTGATTTGATCAAAGGCGTCACTTGCGTTACCTAATAATGAGTATCTAAATTGATCCTCTAGAATTGGTAGTAAAGCATTATCAATTGCTCGTAATGGATCATTTTTTGCATTTTCTCTGCCGACTGCTTCTTGTGCTAAATAAGAAATTAAATTTAGCCATGAGTCTGCTGTAGAAATGTCGCCCTGTGGGTTTGCTGAGATTTTAAATAAGCTGTTGCTAACAGAGTTTGCTGCCAGGAATGCTCTTTCTTCCCATTCCATGACTGCTCTTAATGTCGGGCATTTAGCGACTTCGGCAAGTATAAGATTTTTGAAGTTGTCCGGAGTCGTTTCTTCAACTTCTTCGGCTTCGTCATCTAAGTCTGTTAGTACAGCCTTCTTATCTATAAAGCCGAAAAAGACAGGTAGTTGAATCCCTAAATCATCGGCACGATCCTTGAGCGTTTGAACAATTTCAGCTTCATCTTCTGCAAATTTAGACCAGAAGATTAATCCGTAAGGTCCGTCGCTCGTTATACTTCTTAAGAAAGGACCCAGTATGCCGATGTTGTCGATGCCACTAATGCCGCTAGTAGGAGTTAAATGTATGTCAGAAAAAATCAATCGAAGTCCATTGCAAGGCTCTCGGACTTCAGGAGTTACTGCCCCATCTTCCACTAGGTAAGAGATAGCGCCGAATCCCGCTTTTCCTAGCGCACGGACAATAATGTCCAAATGCTTTTTTTGATCGTCTAGAACTACAACCCGTGCGAACGCTCTCATTGTTTAATCCTTAAATTGGAGAACCACAGCAGATCCATCATAGTTTTCAGAAAAACTAAGGTCTTCTCTTAGCTCAGATGCAGGACAAATAAGTAGTTTGCCTTGGATGGACTCCATTACTAATCGAGCGTAGTAAAGGCCTAATCCCATTCCGCCGGTTTTGGTGGTGGAAAATGGTTTTCCAATGGCTTCTTCTGGAAGTTGAAAGCCAGGGCCATTGTCAATAACGGCTATGATGCCTTCTTTTAATTCGGCGTCCCATGTAGAGATGATAAGAATTGCCGCGCTCAAATCACGGTTGTCTCTTTCTTTACGGTATCGTGACCAATAAATTGCGTTGTCAATTATGTTGCTTAGTGCTCCTATTATTAGATTTATTGGGCCTTTAACGTTGAAATTTATCGCTTCATCGCTGTCGGACGTGCGATTTGATAGGACAATTTCATGTCGAGGGAAGCGGTGCTCGTGCATTGCAAGTACGCGTTTAGTAAGCTCTTCTGCAGGAAGTGTTTTGGTTTTTTCTTTTTTTAGTAATGGTTTGAATGTAGCAAGCAGGCTTCTTAAATGAGTGACAGTTTTCTGAATTGCCTCCGGGTTAACATTTGTCTCTAATTGATAAACAATTCGGTCGACTCCATGTACCATTTCGTGAAAGGCTAGATTGATATTCATCGCGGCGACACCTGACGCGGTCATTACTTCCCTGTATCTATCTAGCTCATTTTTAATCGATAATAATGCTGGGGCAATCTCTGCTTGTATTTTGTGCTTGGATGCGGTTTTCTTAATATTATCAATTGCTTGATCAAAAGGCGGGATAATACCTTCACCTTTTATAGCGACGTCGATTGCAGTTCGATCAGTAGCATGGCGATTCTCAAATCTTTCAAAGATGCTAAGTGTGATTCGCCGTAGCATCTTATAGCTCTCATTTTCATCAAAGCCTTCTCGGTTCGTCTTTTCTTGTAGGCGAGAGCTTTGTTCAAGTGATAAGTTTAAGTAAGACACTATACTGTTTGTTCCGAACTTCCCTCCAGGAGTGTTAATCCGCCTGGTGTTTAGCCTCAGCCAGTCGTCCCCAGGTTCGCCGTAGTTAAATACACGAATCTGATCTCTATAGACCCGAACGCCCGACTGGGCTGTTAGCCAGTTTTTTAGCTGTTGAGAGTTCCCCAGGAGCTTAAGAACTTCGGATGTTTGAAGAAAGGCATATATTCTTCCGGTAATTGGTCCTATACCTTGAAGTTCTTCGGGCGTTAGGAAGATATTTTTATTTCGTTTATCAGTGATCTTGTTCGCAAGATCATCTTTGTCTTCCGGTACTAATGGTAGTTTCTCTGTAAAACGTTTGAAACTGGGTTTCAAATTTTTAAAGCGTGGTGGATTAAATATATATGCGCAGCGCAGAGTTCCATTTTTGTCAATTCGGAATACGAATTTCCATAATGCATTGCCCAGCATGTCTTCAACATCCGGCAGATCTGCGATGTCATCTTCTCTCCCAGGTATATTAAGTTCGACGTTAAAAGAATCATTCGAGCTAAATGGATTGGCAAGGGATTTTACTAGGCGGTATAAGTCGCGTATATCCCGTCTGGTCCAATCTGAATTGTGCAGATCCGTAATTTCTATGAAGGTGCCGTGGGATGATTTGAAATACTTTGGGGGTTCGTTTTTTATTATTTTAATTTGCATGTTGTTATCAAGATACTTGGAGCTGCTTATAAGTGCATCCCAGTCAATCGTGAATTCGTATTCAGCTCCATCTTTCTGTTTGGTTATAAGTTTTAGGTTTTTACCAAGTTTTTGGACTGCTAGTCTGCCGACACCTTTCTCGCCTAACGGCTTGCGATTGTATTTTACGGATCTTTTTTTTCCGGTACTTGACCTTTTCGAGTCAGTACCAATTTCTAGCCATGCATTTATAAGTGTGTCGAATGACATTCCTGTGCCATTATCAAGTATCGTGATGGATGGCGTGGGAACGAGGAGGTTCAGAGTGACAGAGACATTACTGGCATCTGCATCGTAAGAGTTTTTTACTAGCTCAAATACTGCCAATCGATCATGGCCAATCAACTGATCCCCAAGCAATCTCAGTATATGGCTTTGTACTTTGAGTTGGTGACTAGATTCCATTATGTGACCTGACGTTTAAGTACTGTGATTGTTGTCCTCAGAGCCTTTGGAGGAGAGCGACTTTGGGACCTTATATACATAGATTTCATTGATTATGAACATACTGATTCACTAGGTTGCTGTCTACTGATTGCTCTAAAAAAACCTTGACGGAGTAAATAAATTATTTTCGATAGCTGAGGTTTCTCTGTTAGGGCATAAACACAAGGCATAAAAAAGGGCTGCTTTGCAGGCAGCCCTTTTCGTGTAATTAGAGTCTCAATCCCAGCTCAACGCCCCACCAGTCTGATACTCGATAACTCTCGTCTCAAAGAAATTCTTCTCTTTCTTCAAGTCCATAATCTCGCTCATCCAAGGGAACGGGTTAGTCGTCCCTGGATACTCTTCCTTCAAACCAATCTGGCTCAAACGACGATTAGCAATGAACTTCAGGTAATCCTCCATCATCGCCGCATTCATGCCCAACACCCCGCGAGGCATGGTGTCCCGCGCGTATTCAATCTCCAGCTGAGTCCCCTGCAGAATCATCTGGCTCGCTTCTTCCTTCATCTCGGCATCCCACAAATGCGGGTTTTCGATTTTGATCTGGTTGATCACGTCGATGCCGAAGTTCAGGTGCATGGATTCGTCGCGCAGGATGTACTGGAACTGCTCGGCGACGCCGGTCATTTTGTTGCGGCGGCCCATGGAGAGGATTTGGGTGAAGCCGCAGTAGAAGAAGATGCCTTCCAGAACGCAGTAGTAGGCGATCAGGTTGCGCAGCAGCTCTTTGTCGGTTTCGACGGTGCCGGTTTCGAACTTCGGATCGGAGATCGAACGGGTGTATTTCAGGCCCCAGGTGGCTTTTTTCGCGACCGATGGGATCTCGTGGTACATGTTGAAGATCTCGCCTTCATCCATGGCCAACGATTCGATGCAGTACTGGTAGGCGTGGGTGTGGATCGCCTCTTCGAAGGCCTGGCGCAGGATGTACTGGCGGCATTCCGGGTTGGTGATCAGGCGGTACACGGCCAGGACCAGGTTGTTGGCAACCAGGGAGTCGGCGGTGGAGAAGAAGCCGAGGTTGCGCATCACGATGCGGCGCTCGTCGTCGGTCAGGCCTTCCGGGTCTTTCCAGAGGGCGATGTCGGCGGTCATGTTGACTTCTTGCGGCATCCAGTGGTTTGCGCAACCGTCCAGATACTTCTGCCAGGCCCAGTCGTACTTGAACGGTACGAGTTGGTTGAGGTCGGCACGGCAGTTGATCATGCGCTTTTCGTCGACAGCAACGCGGGCGGAGGCGCCTTCGAGTTCGGCGAGGCCTTCGGCGACGTCGAGGGTGTCCAGGGCAGCTTTGGCACGGGCGATTGCGGCAGAGTCGGTCGCGGTAACAGCGCGAGCTTCTTGAGCGGCGACACCACCAGCGGTGTCGAGTCGGTCCATGTTGGCTTCAGTCGCGTGGCCGGCGTTGGCGCCTTTTACCACGGTCTCGCCGCTGTCTTCTTTGTCGAATTCGTCCCAGCTCAGCATGACGTGTCGTCTCCTGCGTGAGGGCCAGATTGCCCGTGTGAAAACTGATAGGTTGGTTTTTCACACAGCCGTTTCTGGCCGCGTTGGATCTAAAGGAAATCGTTTTTTGCAGCAGTACAACGCAGGCAATAAACAGAATTTTGTACGGGTGTTCCGAAGCCGCCGATGGGCGCAGAAAACGTGAACCGCTCTGCGTGGGCTTCAGACTGGCTTTTCACCCCTGTAAGGGAATATTGCAGGCCCGTTTAAGTGCGCATTATAAGGAAATTTTCGGCCCCGTGGTGCGGCGAAATGGCACTCGCAGCGGTCGGCGAGGGGCGTTTTCAGGTTGGAGCGAGGGTTTACAGGGCTTTGGCGGAGGAAGTTTTTTTTTCGTCTGTTTTGGCTTGTTTTTGACGGTGAGGGCTGGGTGTTCGCGTGGTTATGGTCTGTTGTTGTGTTGCAAGCCCGGTGGGGCGGGGCTTTCGGGGGAGGGGAGCCGTTTTTGTGGGGGTAGTTTTTGGCTGAAAATGTTCTTGAAATGGATTGCTCAAAAAACAACCAAAAACAACATTTTTTACTACATGTAGTGGTTTTGGTCGATTTTTGACCATTCCAGACACAACTAAGCCCGACCGAAGTCGGGCTGTGATGTTGCTTTCGGTTTTCAGCTGAGGCGACCAGCACCTACGTGATCAGAACCATCGGCAGCGACCTTGGCAGCGCCGGTGTGATCAAAGCCGTCAGCAGCGACTTTGGCAGCGCCGGTGTGATCAAAACCATCGGAAGCGAAAGAGGCCGAACCAGTGTGGTCGTAACCGTCAGAAGCGACAGCCGCTTCAGTGAACGCAGCCGAACCAGTGTGGTCGTAACCATCGGCGGAGAAGGTGTTGGCGGCCAGTACGGAGAGGGTCAGGGCGAGGATCAGTTTGGTTTTCATGGTGGTATCTCCAGGTTCGTTGGCGTTGTGTGCCTTGGGTGTGGAATTCATCCTACGCCAACTATTTTGATTAAAAAGCGCAAATAAACGCTGAAAACAATCGTATTTATCGATGTAATCCTCGGCACTTCATCTGCCTTTAAAGCGGGCGGATGGGTCGAGCCTTGATAAATAAGAGGGGGGGCGGATCAGCCGTTAGAGCAGCCGTTGCCCATGACGCTGTAGCGCAGAATGTGCCGCTGACCTTTAGAGTCGTCGTATTCCATTTTGGCCGGAACCACTTCGCAGACATTCGGGATTTCGCTCATCGATATGACTTTGGCGATGTCCAGGTGGGTGGAGTAGGTGTATTCCTCAATGGCGGGTTGTTGCTGTGCGGCATCAGTCGAGACCTCATCCGCCATGGCGGTTGCGCACAAACTGCTGAGGACCAGAACCCATAAAGCTTTCATTTCAAATTTACCTTTCTGAGGTCGAATGGGGTCACGCAATCTTTTTGAGATTGCGTGTGGAGCTTTGATAAAGAGTCTTGGATTAACTGCCTTCGTGGGGGCTGCAACTGGGTTAATCACGTTGCCTTGTTGGCGAGACCGATTTTAGGCCTGGGGGTGGCGTGCATATAGCCGTGCTTTTGATAAACACCTTTGGCAGATTTGGTAACAATCCCCCGAATACGCCGTAAGCCCCCTGTAGATAACCGGGGTTGAGCGCCTTGTTGCGGTATAGCCACATTTTGTAGGGGCTTGTTACTACCATCGTCGAATGGTTCTATAGGCCCCGCCCGGCTACAACTGGGGGCATACAAAAACAACTATTCCACCGAGGTAAGAAAGATGAGTGCGGCTTCTTTGTATCCCGTTCGTCCCGAGGTTCTAGCCAACACGCTGACTGACGAGGCCACCTATAAGGCCATGTACCAGCAGTCGGTCGTCAACCCGGACGGCTTCTGGCGTGAACAAGCCAAGCGCCTCGACTGGATCAAGCCTTTCACTACGGTGAAGCAGACGTCCTTCGACGATCACCATGTCGACATCAAATGGTTCGCCGACGGCACGCTGAACGTTTCCTACAACTGCCTCGACCGTCATCTGGCCGAGCGCGGCGATCAAATCGCGATTATTTGGGAAGGGGATGACCCTGCCGAAAGCCGCAACATCACTTACCGCGAGCTGCACGAACAAGTCTGCAAGTTCGCCAACGCCTTGCGCGGCCAGGATGTGCACCGCGGCGACGTGGTGACGATCTATATGCCGATGGTCCCCGAAGCCGTGGTCGCCAT